>NZ_JBFUDR010000225.1:0-10789 GCF_056404615.1 Massilia sp. P2_C2
AGTCCAGCCTGGCCAACTCGAGCAGGCTCTGCGTCATGCCCATCGCCTGACGCAAGGGCAGATTGAACAGGCCCTTGACGGTCAGGCAGAACTGGACCGCCGCCTCGCTGTACTTCGGAGTGCGCCCCCGCTTGCCGCTTGCCGCTGGCACTGCCGTGCCAACACATGTCCTTGTCCAGCCAGATCAGCAGCGAGCCACGGGCTTTCAATGCGGCGTTGTAGTCTTTCCAGTTCGTCGTTCGGTACTTCGGTTTTGCAGGGGCGGTCATGCCGTCAGTTTACCCGTGCCCCGCCCTGGCCGCTGCAGGGCCAATTTATGCAACAAAGCCCATTGGGCCCCCGATATCCCTCGTATCGCTCGACTACGGTATCCATGTCATACCTCCATTCCGTCTCCGTGCGTTAGACACGTATCACAGATGGAAGTTTGAAAAATTACAACTGTAGTACTAGGGCAATGTCTTGATCAGTTGCTGGACGTTCGGTACGCCAAGGCCGGTGACCATGTCATACCCCTTGACCGCCTCGTAGGCACCGTTGTTGCCGCCCGTGATATCACGAAAACAGGCCGTCCCCTGCACCTTGTACAAGACCGGATTCAGGAAGTTCAGCGGATCCTTGCCTTGCTTCACTCTCGCTGAATTGACCAGCGCACAGAACGCGGCCCATACGGGAGCGCTCCAGCTCGTGCCGCCATACTCGACCGGGTCGCCGTTGAGAACGACGAGTGCCCCGTAATTCGGATCGGCAGTCAGGCTCACATCGGGCACCATACGGTTGTGGCCAGACGACTTGCCATTCACTTTCTGCCAAGCGGGACGCTTGAAGTACATGCTGCGCCCACCGCCGGCGCCGGCCCATGACGATTCCTGGACGGTGCCGTCCGATGCGATCTTCAACGTCGTGCCGCCGACGCCGATGACGCATGGATCGGACGATTCGTACTCCGCCTGCAGCGGCCCGCCCCCGCCATGGCCCGTACTGTCCGGATTGGAGCCAGCGTCACCGCTGGACACGAAGACGTTGACACCCGCGGCCGCCAGGCGCAGGAATTTCGCGTGTTCGGTCTTGACTTCGCCCGGCGCCATATAGGTTTCTCCGAGCCCCAGGCTCATCGACACCTGCCGCAATCCCGGTTCCTGCGCGATGTCGTTCAAGATCCTGTCGAGCGCATGATCGATGTCGGAAAAGCGCAAGGTTCCGGTCGCGTAAATGCGAAGCTTGGCGCCGGTCGCAATTCCGCTGGCCCATTGCGCATCCAGCGTTTCCTCACCACTCGGCGGGGGCAACACCGCCGAGGTGACATTGACGATCTGGACACGGGACGCATCGACCGGAATACCGCTCTGTTCCCAGAATGCCACCATATCGGCTTCCTTGGGCACGGTATCGATGACGATGGCAATGATCTGGCCGTCGCCGGTGGCGTCGATGCCGTCCGCGCCATACGTCCTCAAGATATCTGCCGGACGATAGCCTGGCACCGACTCGGCGGCCCTGGCCGTGCCGGCGCGACGCTTCTCCGTTTGACCGAGCCCGGGCGGCAGCCGCCGGGAATGCTTGTGAGCCTGGCGATGCGGTTGTAAACCGATGATTGCCCGGACGTTACCGGAGACGTCGTCCGGCAGGCTTGGCGCGTTGCGCGCGGACGTATAAGTGATGCCGTCTTTTGTGACACGCACTAACTCGACTTGCAACGCCTTGGCGACATCGCTCGCGGCGGCGGTGGCTTGAATGCTCGTATTGTCCGGCGCCTGGTAATCCACGGTAAAACCATTTGCTTTGAGCCACTCGACGAGTGGAGCAATTTGCTCCTTGCTCACGCCATATCGATCGCGGAGCTCTTGAATCGGCACCCGTTCACCGTTCTCTACCCGCTTTTCCAATTCCTCGTTGAGATTATTCGACGGCGATAGAGAAAAACTGATCGACATCGGATCATCATGATGTTCCGCCGTGGCAGCATGCACATTCAACCCGCTCGCAACAGGACCAGGCTGAACAGGCATTTCGATAACACTGTCATGAAATAATTTACGCGTAGGCATGGCAACTCCTTGTCAATGACCGGGTGAAGTCAGCAAAACGTTCGAGGTTTTGGTTGACCGCCATTTCGACGGCAATCATTCATGCATGTTGAATAAACATGGATCGACGTCCACAAAACATGCGGCCGAGACGCACATCCTTTCGAACGGGGAGGTCATGGTAGTAGCGCAGCGCATTCCTGGCAATACCCATCGCGCCGATGTAGCGTTTTAATCGCTTGGCAGGTCTTCACTATCAGAAAAGATAGTAGCGTAATTCGACGGCATTCCACCGGCTGCTTTATTTTCCGGCAAATCATTTTTGCTCGATCTATTTTTTTCTCACGCAAAACACTCGGTGATTCGCATTATCTTTTCCGAAATAAATTGGAGTTAATGTAAAGAATTTGATTTGTGTATCGGGAAACGATGCCGCGCGCTGCCGGCTACACGCGGATCACGCCGTGGGCCGGTTACGCAAATAGAGGCGTCAATCTACCTATCAATATTGACAGCTGCCGAATCTGGCCGTAGGTGTAGTTTACCCATCCGGCTGAAACAAATGGAAAAGAGAATGCATGGCCGGATTGGAGGCAGTCCATATCGTTAATGCCTTGGCGTTCCGGGATTATGGTTAAGCATAAATCTGCACGAGGATTTGTTTATGAGCCGTGGCGCGCCTCTTCTTCCGATGACGCTTGCAGCCTGCATGCGGATTGAATGAATTGACGAGAAATACCGCATCTGCGGCTATGGCCTGTTTTAGGTCGCATTTGAGCGTCCAACTCTTGCCTGACTGTTCAGCGGCGCGGGCAAATTATCCAACCTGTTCAATGTGGGGAATATATGGCCAATTTAGACATCGCTGCGTTAACGTCGCAACTTAACCGGGTCAATGCGCGCTGGAGCGCAAAGCCGACGCCGCAATCGACACTGAGCGATGTCGAGAAGCGTGCATTGCTTGGCATTGTAAAAGACGAGGCCGCGCTGGCCCGGGCAATGGCTCCGCAAGCGGGTGCCCCATCAGCGCCAGCGTTTGCACCGGCTGTCGATTGGCGCAACCATAACGGTAACCATGTTACGCCCGTAAAGAATCAGCGAACGTGCGGTTCTTGCGTGTCATTTTGTACGACGGCAGTTGTCGAATCGATGGCGTCAATCGAGAAAGGCGTCGTACTCGACCTCTCCGAAGCCGATCTGCATTTTTGCTCGGCGCACGGTGCATCGTGTGGAGGATGGTGGCCTGGGGACGCCTATGCGGAGATTAAAGCACGGGGTATTGTTCCCGAGCCATCGTTTCCATATATGAGTGCCTTTGATGAGCCTCCGAAAACCGACCCTGCCACGCACTTGTGGATTCCCCACTGCGTTAGTGTGAACAACCGTGATGCGAGCGCGGTGAAAATCTCAAACTCTACAACTCTAGCAAATATTGTTGATCGCAAGAATTACTTGAGCAACATTGGGCCATGTTCAGCCATCATACATGTATTCGAAGATTTTTATTCTCTGGGAAGCGGAGTTTATCATCATGTAACAGGCGTGGATTACGGATTGCATTGTGTCGAGGTGATCGGCTATTCCGAGGCCGAAAGCTGCTGGATCTGCAAGAATTCCTGGGGAGATGCCTGGGGTGAAAAAGGCTTTTTCAAGATCGCCTATGGAGAGGCTGGTATCGATACGGAATTCCCGTTCTGGACCGCGCAGGGAGTGGTGCTGCCACTGTCCACCCATGCCACCGGCAATCCCGTCGGCTACACCTTTGCGAACGAAGCTACTCACTTGCTTGAGCAACATAATTTAACCCGCTCCAATGACGGGCACATTCGAGCAAGCTGGTTCAATTTTGCCGAAGGCTGGCATCACGAGGACCGCAGCTTGCTGCCGGGTACGCCTGCCGCCGTGGAAGGTCCGAATGCCTATACGTTCACGAATGCGCCAACTAAGTTGCTCGAGCAGCACAATCTCTTCCGGTCAGCGGATGGCCACATCCATGCGCTATGGTTCAACTTCGACGGAGGGTGGCATCACGAGGACCGCACACAACTGCTAGCTGGCGTCCCAACCGCAGTCGGCAAGCCTTTCGGCTACGCCTTCGTCAGCGGTAACATCGTTGAGCAGCACAACCTGTTCCGCTCCGCGAACGGCCACATCCATGCTCTTTGGTTTAATTTTGCCGAGGGATGGCATCATGAAGACCGGACGACACTCCTTCCTGGCGTTCCCCCGGCCGTTGGTGATCCTTTCGGCTACGCCTTCATCAACAAGGCAACCGGGTTGATGGAGCAACACAACCTCTTCCGTTCCGCGGACGGTCACATCCATGCTCTGTGGTTCAATTTCGCCAACGGTTGGCATCACGAAGACCGCACAGCAATGATACCGGGCGTCCCCGCYGCAGTCGGTGAGCCTTTCGGTTACACCTTCATCAGCGATGACGTGGTGGAGCAGCACAACCTGTTCCGTTCCGCTGATGGCCACATCCATGCGCTATGGTTCAATTTTGCCACCGGGTGGCATCATGAAGATCGGACGGCCATGCTGCCAACCGCGCCTCCCGCGGTGGGCGATCCGTTCGGCTACACGTTCGTTAACAAGGCGACAGGACTGCGCGAACAACACAACCTGTACCGCTCGGCGGACGGCCATATTCACGCACTGTGGTTCAATTTCGCCAGCGGTTGGCATCATGAAGACCGTACGGCATTGCTGCCGGGCGTCCCCGCCGCGGTCAGCGAGCCATTCGGCTACGCTTTCATAGGAGAGGGCGTGGTCGAGCAGCACAACTTGTTCCGCGCCGCAGACGGACGGCTTCATGCCCTCTGGTTCAATTTCGCCAAAGGATGGCATCACGAAACAAGGAGCTGACGACAATACGTCGATCGGTACATCAGGCCGCAGTTCGAAGGAGCGAAAACTTATGTCCGCCGAAACAATCGATGTTCCGATCGACACCGAATTCCAAGTGCGCCTGACTTCGTCCCCGTCGACGGGTTACGTTTGGGACATTGCCGATGAGCCCAATGGAATCAAGTACCTGGGGAAGCAGGTTGAGATCTCGCCCGGCGGATCCGCCCCAGGGAACCCTAGCACCCAAGTGTTTCGGTGCCATGCGTTGACGGCCGGGACGTACGTCGTCAATTTTGTTCTAAAGCGTAAATGGGAACCGGCCCCCATCGAAACACATACAGTAACGGTGCGAATTAGCTGAATCGATACGGCTCCAAACCGCCTTGACGCTCCGTGCGGCCCATCGCAACGAGGAACGAATGAGAACACCAACCGTGTGCTGCTCCAGTACTTCCCTGATAGGACCAATGTAGCTGAATTGTCTCAGCTAGATCTCAACGAGTCTGCGCAGAAACTGAACAGCTTTCCGCTTAACGCTTGCTTACGCAACTCCAACTGATAAACCGGCGGCAGCTGGCCTGCTGCCGATTAGAATGACACCGCTTCAGATAGTGTAGACAAAATCAATAGCGCAGCTATGGCACTGTAGTGGTCTAATTTGCCCGGACACCTCGATAGGTGGACAATCCACCATCCGAAGAGTTTTACATGACAAGGCAGCGCCGAAAATTCGATACCAGTCTGAAGCTGGAAGTCGTCCGTATGATTAAAGAGCAGGGCCTGAGCGTCCAGCATGTTAGCGAGAGTATGAGCATCGGCCCGAGCGCGGTACGGCGCTGGGTAAAGCAATACGAGGATGAGCAGGCGGGGCAACCAGGCATCGGCAAGCCGCTCACGCCAGAGCAGCAGCGCATTCGTCAGCTTGAGCAGGAAAACCGTCAGTTGAGGGGGGACGTGGAGATATTAAAGAAGGCATCGGCCTTCTTTGCCCGCGAACTGAAATGAGTTACCGACTCATCGACGAGCTGCAAAAGAAGGCCCTCAGCGTTGCCCAGTGCTGGCGGGTGCTGGGAGTGAGCCGTTCTGGTTTTTACGAGGCCCGGCGACGTGCCGCCCAGCCCGCCGTGTGCAAGGCCAGCGTGCATGTGCGGGCCGCTTTCGCGGCAAGCCATCAAAGCTATGGCAGCCGCAGGATCGTGGCCGCCCTGGCCAACGACGGGCTGCAAATCGGCCGCCATAAAGTGCGGCGGCTGATGCGGCAAGCTGAGCTGAAACCCGTCTGGAAGCGTAAATTCATTCACACAACCGACAGCAAACATGCCTTGCCGGTAGCCGCCAATGTGCTGGGTCGTCGGTTCAATCCGGTGGCACCGAACGTGGCCTACGCCTCCGATATCACGTATATCCGAACTGGCGCCGGCTGGCTTTATTTGGCGGTCGTGCTCGATCTGTTTTCGCGTCGGGTGGTGGGCTGGGCTATGGCGCCAAGCATGCCTGCCAGCCTGGTGTGCGAGGCCCTGAACATGGCCATCGGGCACCGGCAACCGGCGCCGGGCCTGGTGGTCCACTCCGATCGCGGCAGCCAGTACGCGAGCGCCGAATACCAAGCTTTGCTGGCCAAGCACGGCAATATCTGCAGCATGAGCCGGAAGGGAAATTGCTGGGACAATGCGGTCGCCGAACGCTTCTTTCTGAACCTGAAAATGGAACAGGTCTGGCAACGCCAGTATGCCAATCATGCCGAAGCCAGAATCGACATCGCGGCCTACATCGTGGGCTTCTACAACTGCGAACGGCTGAACTCCGTTCTGGGCAACCTGCCGCCCACCGTCTTCGAGCGGAACATGGCAGCAAAAGAATCTATCGTGGTGTCCGAAATTACTTGACCACTACAAGGGTCTTGTTTGTCGACCGACTTCAACAACCTCACGATACAGTTATTGATCAGGCTCTACTGAGCCTTTTTAATTTGCGCATTGCAATGCACGAACTCAAGAAAATTGGTGTCTGCCGATTACGGGTTTTGTAACCGGGTGCACGACGACAGCGCCGGCGTGCGCCCTTTGCCGTCCTGGTCGCGCTTACTCGACTACTGCACTGTACGCGCCCGTGCTGTCTTTCGTTACCTTAACATTGAAGAGTACAGTCGGGGAATTGTCGCCTCCAGATCCCCGTGGCGAGGTAAGTACGATAGTGCGCTCCGGATAACTGATACCCAGCACAGACACTTTCACTGTAGCGACTTTGGAACCCGAGCCGGAATAATAGTTCACGCCGAAACGGTAATTGCCTGGTGCAAAGGTAGAACATTGGGCGTAGTAGTGTTCTGGACCTGTACCCGTCGTGTCATCGCGGTCGAGATAGCCCACCAATCCACGCCGCTGCCCATAATAAACGTGGTAATTGGGCTCGTAGGCATGGAGATCGACATCCCCAGGCGAACTCCAAGTAAGAGTTGTCGTAATCGGACCTGCCGCCGATTGGGTCGGAACCTGCGACAGGCGATTCAAAGCTGTGCTTACGAGGCCAAAGGTTCTGCTTCGCAGGGCAGGAAAGGCGTTTCCCGCGTATATCTCATTGAAGCCATGTCCGAAGCGGTCGGGCGCAGGAAAGTCCGGTACACTCTGGTCGTTGTCCGGCAAAGTGGCGGGGGCGAGAATACGGACGAGCTCGATCACCCGGTCCGCATCGGTGGTGACATACCCCTCGTTTGTCGCGACGGAATTTGCCGGCGTGGCGACGGCCGCAATACTGAACGGCGCCACATTGACATTCTGTGAGCGAAGACTATTGTATGTCGCGTTTGCATATAAATTGCCCTGCGAATGCGCAACAACGAGGACACGTTTCCCCGCCAACAAGGCATCGCGGTACGTCTGGCTGTGCCTTACCACCGTGGGGTCACTGTAAGCGGCGGGCTGCGACAGTGAGGCAACGGCTTGGGCAAGTCGCCTGCTGCCTGAGGTCTGGAAGTAATCGTCCAATAATACGCTGAGCGATGTACTGATGAATTCTCCGCTGACCCATCTGAAAAAGAGCTGCCAGCTCAATGTTGGATCTTCTGCGCGCTTTTGTGCAAAGGCTTCCAGCAAGTCCCGCAGGAATCCACCGGTTGGATTGATCGATACTGCATAGCTGACGGGCTCATTTCCAAACGTGTTTCCAAATCCTGCCTGGATGAGGTTTTTCGATGTATTTGCATTTAATTCGTCGTAGGCGATCCCGTTACCGAAGTACACTTGATAACCTGAGCTGCAATACGAGGTTTCGGATATTTGTGCAAGACTGATTTCCGGGAATGCTAATCCAACGCTGACGATCGTGGACGACATGATGCCTAACACTAATTTTGGATAATGCATAATGTTCTCCGATATTTCACCTAGGCTTGCGAGAACGCCTGGCGCGCTACGTTTATTGGATGCCATGGCAACGCGTATCGTTTAATTGGCGCATGGATTGGTGTCCCCGGTAGATATTGACTGCCCTGCAAGCAGATCCATGYGTCCGATCCATGTGGCAATACGATCCCGAGAGTTCAGCATTTGATCGCGAAGGAATTTGTTTTGTTGGATACCCTGATCCAATCCGGCCGTTTGGATCATGCAATCGAAGGCGCGATTCAGGCGTACTGACGAGGAAAAGGCGAGTTCTACCGAACCGGTCTGACCCAATGCGTTGCGCATGGCGGCTAGCACGCCATGCGCAGCCGACTTTAGGGCGGGAGAACTTCCATACCTTGAAATGAGCAGGGGTTCAAGGTCATCGCGTACCCCGTTGCTATTGGCATCCGGGCCCATGATGACCGCTTCCGGAGGAACCGGCTGGGTCAAGCGAACCACCCGCAAATCGAAGCGAAATGCCGTGTTCGAATAATTCACGAACTTGAGAGGCACCGAAATCGATGCGCCGGGAAGGAGGGAACCGTTCCCGTCCAACGTCACGAAAGGAACACCCTCCTGTGCTACCGAGGTCGCATTGGTCAAGACGACGTTTGTCGGAAGCGAAAGCGCAGCCACCGTGAACGGCCGATTCAACGCCGCCGTACTTTTGTTCCGGATCACTACGTTACTGTCGAAAGTGCCGGTACTACGATTGAAGACGAGTCCGGACACGGTAACTTCAAGCTGCGCGCCCAAATCCGTGGCACCGCTGATGCTCGGCGCTGCGTCGGCGGCGAGGTTCACGGTGAGCAACCCCACCAGGGCCATGCGCTTTTTTGACGCGCCGCGCGCGAACAGAATTGCGATGATGGGAACGATCAGCAAGAGCGTGTTGGGTTCCGGTACCGCCGAAGGACTATCGAACTGGCGAAGCTGGCCGTAGAAAACCAGTGGACCCGCACGCCCTACGTCCCATTGCAGCAGGCTATCCGCGCCGACCGGATCGCTAGTGGAGAATAGCGGCATGCCATCCTGGCCCAGCAGAAAAATAGCGAAACTGTCCGGCAGGTAGGTCGAATCCGGCGTAGAGGAGAGGCTTTGACCGAAGCTGATTTCCAGCATGTCGCCCAGAAGGATGGAACGGGAGAGGGATTGGTAAAACAGGTCGTCGGCAATCTGGCCAGGAAGCGATGTCTCTACCCCATCCACTTTCAGAGGCCCAAACGCAATCGCGGTGTGTTCGGGGGCGCCGTCCACCAAGTCGAAAGCGATGGTGGCCTGTGTGGAACGAAGAAAACCGGTATCGATCTGAAGAATATACGTGGCGTGCGCAAAGCCGCAATACATGCCGAATGCAAGCAAACAAAGTAAACGCCTGAAAATGGCTAACATATAAGTCTCCCGTGGACGGACTCAGGTTTAAATTTGAAATCTTCGAGGGAATGGTTTTGTCAAAAGGCAATAAAACCAGAGCAGGAGCGTGTATTTACAAGTTCTCTGATTTCGCAAGACACTGAGCAATAAACGTACCAACCATATAAATCAACTGGTTACTATTGGTTACAAATCGATATGTAAAAATTCTCGACAAATTCATCAATCCCTACCCCCTTTTTCGTTGCCGTCAAGATACTGTGGCAGATTTCTCACGCTTTAAACAGTGAGGTTGTTGCTTAGGAAAAATTGCGCGATCGTAATCACTCCCGTTTTCGGAGGGAATAATGAAGAGAAATAATTTTATGCAGGCCATTTCGATGGTCACGACTTTATCTTTGTCGAACTCTGCATGGGCACTTTGGGCTAAAAGTAGTCCTCTCAAATTTTGAGTAAACTCGGACGAGGATTGCTGCAGGAGTCGCTGCCATGAAACGCTTGATGTTGTCCGATGCTGAGCGTCGGACGCTGCGGGATATGGGGATTTTCCATCCTCATCCACGGACCCGGATGCGTGCCCAGGGCATCTTGCGGTTGAGTCAGGGACTGACGCTGCAACAGACGGCTGACGAGTTCTCGGTGCATTTGAACAGCGTGGAGCAATGGCACCAGCGTTGGAACAAGCTGGGGTTGGCAGGGCTGTACGAGGGGCGTCATACGGGGCGACCGCGGAAGTGGACGCCACAGCAACAGCAGGCGTTGAGCGAGTTGGCGCACTCCGAGGGCGGCACCATTGCCGCGCTGCTGCGCCACCTGAAGCAGAACCATGATCATGTTTCGATCAGCGACGGCACTGCTGCACGCTATCTCAAGGACATGAAATTCAGCTATAAGCGCTACCGCTACAGTTTAAAAAAACGCAATCAGGAGGCGTTCGAGCGCGCCGGCAAGATCATCGAGGCTCTGGGCCGGCTCGACCATGAGCAACGGTGTGAATTGCTGTACTTCGACGAGTCGGGTTTCAGCCCGAATCCCTCATTGCAATACGGCTGGACCCGAATCGGTGAAACCCGGTCCGTGGAGCCGCTGGCGCATCGGCAACGGGTCAACGTGCTTGGCGCATTGCGCCATGATGGCCAGCTGATTTGGACTACG
>NZ_JBFUDR010000226.1:0-10753 GCF_056404615.1 Massilia sp. P2_C2
ACTGCCGCTGCCCGGGCCACGCGTGCCGGATGGTCCCGCCGTGCCGGCCGTGCCCGATGCGTCCGTGCCCGATCCCGCGCCGCTGCCGCTGGCACGCCGCATCACGCTGCTGGATGCGCACGGCGCCTGGCTCGCCGGGCGCCGTCCCCAGACTTCGGCCGCACTGGCCCGGCGCGCGCTCGTCGTGGCTGGCYGCACGGTCGGCTACCTGGCCATCGCGCGCGGTGCCCGCCCCAGCGATGCGATGGCCTATGCGTTCCTGCAGCAACTGCGCAGCAGCCTGTGGCAGATCGTGGTGCTGGCCGTGCTGCTGAGCGCCCTCGCCGCCGTGCTGCTGACGCGCCATTTCCGCCGCCCGATCCAGGCGCTGGCTGCGGGCAGCCGCGCGCTGGCGGATGGCCGGTTCGACCTGAAACTCGATGCGCAGCGCAGCGACGAACTGGGCGACCTGGCGCGCCACTTCAATGCGCTCGCGGGCCGGCTCGCCGGCGCGGAACAGGCGCGCCGGCAGTGGGTCGCGGACACGTCGCACGAATTGCGTACCCCGCTGGCCGTGCTGCGCGCCCAGCTGGAAGCGCTGCAGGACGGCGTGCGCAGCGCCACGCCGGACACGTTTGATGCCATGCTGCGCCAGGTGCTCGCACTGAACAAGCTGATCGACGAGCTGTATGCGCTGGCCCGTGCGGACGTCGGCGCGCTCGATTTCCGGCCCGTGGACCTCGACCTGTGGCGCCTCGCCTGCGCCGCCGCACGCGGCGTCGAAGCGCGGCTCGCGCAAGCCGGCCTCGCGCAGGAACTGGGCCCGGCACCGCCATCCGCGACGGTATGCGCGGACCCCGACCGCATGCGCCAGGTGCTCGACAACCTGTTCGAGAACAGCCTGCGCTACACCGCGCCCGGCGGCCGCGTCCACCTGCACGCGCAGGTGGACGGCCGCAGCATGCACCTGCACCTGGACGACAGCGCGCCCGGCGTGCCGGACGATGCGCTGCCCCACCTGGGCGAACGCTTCTATCGCGTCGACGCTTCGCGCAGCCGTGCCCACGGCGGCGCCGGCCTGGGGCTCGCGCTGTGCCGGCGCCTGCTCGACGCGCAGGGCGGCACGCTCGCCTTCGCGCATGCGCCGACCGGGGGCCTGCGCGTCACGCTCACGCTACCGCTGGCGGAAGCGGGAGCGACGGTATGAGCGCGCGCATCGCCATCGTCGAGGACGAACCGGAACTGGCCGCGCTGGTGGCCGACTACGCGCGCGCGGCCGGCTACGCGGCCGACGTGTACATCGACGGCGCCGTCGCGCTGGCCGCCCTGCGCCATGCGCCGCCCGCGCTGGTCGTGCTCGACCTGATGCTGCCGGGTCTGGACGGCCTGGCCTTGTGCCGCGCGCTCCGGGCCGATGGCGATCCTGTCCTGGCCACCCTGCCCGTCGTGATGGTGACGGCGCGCGTGGAAGAAATCGACCGCCTGCTGGGCCTCGACGCCGGCGCCGACGACTACGTGTGCAAGCCATTCAGCCCGCGCGAGCTGATCGCGCGCATCAGGGCGATCCTGCGCCGCACGGGACGATCCCGACCGGCCGTGCCGGCCATCGCCATCGACGCTGGCGCGCGCCGCGTCGCCGTCCACGGCAGGACGCTCGACCTGACGCCGACGGAATACGGCATCCTCGCCGCGCTGGCGCGCCGGCCCGGCCAGGTGTTCGCGCGCGCGCAGCTGCTCGACCTGGCGCGCGAAGGCAATGCGAGCCTCGACGTCACCGACCGCGCCATCGACAGCCACATCAAGAACCTCAGGAAGAAACTGGACGCCGTGCTGCCCGGCGTCGACGTCATCCACTCGATCTACGGGCTCGGCTACCGCTTCGATCTCTGAACGAACGGCGATCTTCATCTTTTCTCCACAATCGGGATGCACGATGCACCCATGGCCCGCACACCGACGGGCCCCGACAAGGAGAACGACATGAWAGCTGCCACCCTCGGCATCCTGCTGGGCGCCGCCATGCTGCCCGCGCTGGCGCAGACGACGGACGACAATGGTCCGGACGAGCACGTGCACGTGGAGATCCACTGCAAGACGACCACGGGCAAATGCAAGCCGCCGCCACCGCCACCCGCACCTCCGGCCCCGCCCATCCCGCCTGCGCCGCCCGCGCCGCCGCAACTGCCATCTGTCCCGGCCGAGGCCCACGCGGCCTGCGCGAACAAGGCGGCCGGCAGCGCCCTGACGTGGAACCTGGGCGAAGGGGAAGTGATGAAGGGTGTCTGTGCGCAGCGCAACGGCAGGATGGTATTCGTGCTGCGCAGTTATGAGCTGAACGGCTGACGGCAGCCCGGCGGCGCGGTGCGCCGCCCTCGACGCACGCACGGCGTTTAAGGTATGCTGCCCGCATGTCCGATCCCGTCCCACCCATCCCCGACCCACGCCCGCTGCCGCCCATCGAACCGGCCCTGGAGGATTGCTGCGGGTCCGGCTGTCCGAACTGCATCTTCGACGTCTATCAGATGCTGCTCGCCAACTACAAGCAGGCGCTGGCCGAGTGGGAAACACGGCATCCGGAGGCTGCCGCGCAATCGGCGCCGGACTGATCGTGCAGCCAGCCACCCACATCCGCCCCGCCACCCCCGCCGATGCCGCCCGCATCTGCGCCATCTACAACCACTACGTCACGACGACGACGATCAGCTTCGAGGAAGAGCCGGTCGACGAACCCGAGATGACGCGACGCATCGTCGACGTCGCCGCCGCCGGCCTGCCGTGGCTCGTGCTGGAAGTCGACGGCGCCGTCGCGGGCTATGCGTATGCGACGAAGTGGCGCGTGCGGCCCGCGTATCGGCACTCGGTCGAAAGCTCGGTCTACCTCGACCAGGCTTGCGCCGGCCGCGGCCTCGGCAAGCTGTTGTACGGTGCACTGCTCGACGCCCTGCGCGCACGTGACCTGCATCTCGTGATCGGCGGCATCGCCCTGCCGAACGCCGCCAGCACCGGGCTGCACGAGGCGCTCGGCTTTCGCAAGGTTGCGCATTTCCCGGAAGTCGGCAAGAAGTTCGGGTGCTGGGTGGACGTGGGTTACTGGGAACACCGGCTCGGAAACTGACGCGTTCAGAACGTGACGCCGGCGCCGAGCAGGAACACGTCCGAGTCGCGGTGGTAGTCGGTGATCACACGGCTCCAGGTCAGCTGCGCACGCCAGGTATCGCTGATGCGATAGCGCATGCCGATCGAGGCCAGGCCGGTCAGGCGGGTGACGCGCTCGGCCTCGGCGTCAAGGCGGTCGATCTGGTCGCGCACGCCATAGGCGCCGAAGCCCAGCTCCAGCACGGTGCGCTCCGTGAACGGACGCAGCAGCCATGCCTGCGTCGACACGCCGATCCGCTCGGCCACGCCGACCTTGCCCTCGTTCATCAGGATGACGCTCCATTCGACGTTCGGATTGATCGTGCGGCGGTATTCGATGCCCGACGCCACCGCTTCTTCCGACTTGAAGCTGTTGACAATGGAACGGCCCGCCAGCAGCAACAGCATCTGGTCGCCGCGGTCGGCGTTCTCGCGCCGCTCCCAGTTCGGCACCGTGCCCAGTTCATAGCCCATCCCCACCATCAGCTGCGTGGTGTCCCGCCCGGGAATGCCGCTGGTGTGCGACAGGCGCGCCTCGACATAGGCGCGCGAATGCAGGTGGTAGACGGCGTTCACGCTCATCAGCTCGCCCCAGCCGTGCTCGTTGCGATAGTCGCTCGGCGAGCCATTGCCCGTGGTCGTGTCGAGGTAATAGTAGGGGCCGATGCCCGCGCCGAACGACCAGCCGCGCTGCGGTACCCGGCTGTGCAGCCAGACCTGGGCGCCGAGACCGTCGCGGTGGTGCAGCTTCGGATGTCCTTCGTTCAGGTAATCGGCGCTCACGGCCAGCCACGGGGTCAGGCGCTGGGTATAGCCGACGTCGACGGCGAACGAGWTGTCGGCGTGGTCCTTGTCGACACGCATCGCGCCCGCCAGCAGGGACGCATCCTGCGCCTGGGCCAGGCCGGCGGCCGCCGCCAGCAGCAGGGCCGGAATAAGGGGTCGCATGGGGGATCGCATCATCGCCTCCGGTCGATTTTTTGCGATTGTGCCAAGCTTTCTGGTTTTCAGTCGCCCGGGAGCACTATCTCAGCCGCCACGCGCCGCGATCAAGGCGGCCCACGCCGGGACGGCCGTCCGCCAGAACTCGCCCAGCGCCCCGACCGCCGGCAGGTCGATCCCGAGGAACCCGGCCGACTCGCGCAGCGCCGCCACCGCGCCCGCCTCGTCGCCCGGCCGCACGGCCAGCGCGCCCGTCTGCTTGGACAGCTTCTCGCCGTTGGCATTGCGCACCACGGGCACGTGCAGGTAGCGCGGCGTGGGCACGTGCAGCAGGCGCTGCAGGAAGATCTGGCGCGGCGTGGAATCGAGCAGGTCGGCGCCGCGCACGACATCCGTCACGCCCTGGTCGGCATCGTCGACGACGACGGCCAGCTGGTACGCCCAGTAACCGTCGGCACGCTTCAGGACGAAGTCGCCCGACTCGCTGGCGAGGCGCTGGGTGACGACGCCGGCGTAACGGTCGTTGAAAGTGATCACGTCGCCGCCCGCGTCGGGCACGCGCAGGCGCAGGCTGCGCGGGCTGCGTCCCGGCGCGAGGCCGTCGCGGCAGGTGCCCGGATAGATCGCGGCGCCGTCCGGCGCGACGCCGAGCCGTGAATCGGCGATCTCGCGGCGGTTGCAGCCGCACGCGTAGACGTAGCCGGCCAGGCTGTCGTACGCCGCTTCGTACAAATGCTTGCGCCGGCTCTGCCACACGACTTCCCGATCGGAATCCATGCCCAGCCGGTGCAACAGGTCGAGGATCTCTTCGGCGGCGCCGGGCACGCTGCGGCCTTCGTCGATGTCTTCGATGCGGACGAGCCAGGTGCCGTGGTGGGCGCGTGCGTCGAGATAACTGGCCAGCGCGGCGACGAGCGAGCCGGCGTGCAGCGGCCCCGTGGGCGACGGGGCGAAACGGCCGACGTAAGAAACGTTGGGGGAACCGGTGACGGAAATGCTCACTTCAGGAACGTGTCGATCAGTCTTGGATGCGCAACCTTAGCACATCGCGATCGCCTGTGCGGCCAGCACCTGCGCGGCATCCGCCGGCGTCAACGGACGAAAATAGTAATACCCCTGCACCAGGTCGCATCCCATGTCGCGCAACAGGCGCAGCTCGGCCTCCGTTTCGACGCCTTCCGCCACGACGTCGAGGCCGAGCGCGCGCGCCAGCATCAGCACCACCTCGACGATCTGGCGCTTGTCGTCAAAACAGTCGAGCTTGCTGACGAAGGAGCGGTCGATCTTCAGTGTGTCGATCGGCAGCCGGCGCAGATAGCTGAGCGAGGAATAACCGGTGCCGAAGTCGTCCAGGCTGACGCGCACGCCCAGCGCTTTCAGTTCGGCGAACACGGCGAGCGCATGCTCGGCATCGGCCATGACGGCGCTCTCGGTCAGCTCGAGCTTCAGGCTGGACGGCGCGATCGCGGTCTCGGCCAGCACGCGCTTCACGACGTCGACCAGCCCGCTGCCCGCGAACTGCACGGCCGAGACGTTCACACTCATCGACAGGTCCATGCCGTAGACATGCTGCCACTCACGCAGCTGGCGGCACGCCGTGTCCAGGACCCAGGCGCCGATCGGCTCGATCATGCCCGTCTCCTCGACGACGGGAATGAATTCGACCGGCGACACGATGCCGTGCACGGGGTGGCGCCAGCGCAGCAGGGCTTCAAAGCCGAGCACGCAACCGTCGCCCGGCGCGACGATCGGCTGGAAATGCAGGAAGAACTGCCCCCGCGCCAACGCGTCGTGCAAGTCCGCCTCGAGACGCAGCCGGCGCACGGCCGCCTGTTGCATGGTCTGGTCGAACATCACCCAGCGCGCGCGTCCGGTCTGCTTGGCGTGGTACATCGCGATGTCGGCGTCGCGCACGATGTCTTCGACGTCGGCATAGCCGCTGGCGCTGAGCGCGATGCCCACGCTCGCCGTCACGAACACGCGCTGGTCGCCCACGTCGAACGGCTCGGCCAGCACGCCCATGAGGCGTTCGGCGACCACGATCGCGCTTTCGGCAGCCTCGAGCTGGTCCAGCAGGATCACGAATTCGTCGCCGCCGAGGCGTGCGACCAGGTGTTCGCGCGCGAGCGTCCGATCGCGCACCACGAGGTCGTTCTGGCGCAGGCAGGCCGACAACCGCCGGGCGGTCGCGATGATCAGCTGGTCGCCGGCCTGGTGGCCGAGCCCGTCGTTGATCGACTTGAAGCGGTCCAGGTCG
Source organism: Massilia sp. P2_C2 (assembly GCF_056404615.1). Lineage (NCBI taxonomy): Bacteria > Pseudomonadati > Pseudomonadota > Betaproteobacteria > Burkholderiales > Oxalobacteraceae > Massilia > Massilia sp. P2_C2. Next base: position 6,314 of record NZ_JBFUDR010000226.1, read on the forward strand.
ACGAACAGCACCGCGAAATGATCGTCCGCCCCGCGCTGCGCACGCTGCAACAGGTGCGTCAGGCGGTCCAGGAACAGCTTGCAGTTGCCCAGCTGGGTCAGCGGATCGTGCAGGGCGTCGTGCAGCAGCTTGTCCTGGGCGCGGCGGCGCTCGACCACGCGGCCGAGCTGGGTGCCGATCTGCGCCATCAGCCGCAACAGCGGGTCTTCCGGGACCATCTGCTCGCGGCTGAAGAATTCGAGCACGGCGACCACTTCGCTGGCGATCATCACGGGAAAGGCGAACAGCGACGCAAAGCCGGCGTCCACGCTCAGTTGCAGGCGCGGGACCTCCGCCGCGGCTGTTGCCGCCACCTCGATCCAGACCGGCGCGCCCCTGCGCACGACCGCCCCCGGCATGCCGACGCCCGCCGCGTAGCTTTCCGCTTCCGTTCGCGTCCGCAGGGTCCGGACAGGATCCGCATCGTCGCGCAGCGTGGCCTCGTCGTACCAGATGCCCGTCGCATCGAAACGCGTCATTCCCGATTTGACCGACACCAGCCACACATGACCGAGCGGCCAGTGCGTGTAGCGGCAGACCGACTCCAACGCACGCGCCATGGCGTCGTTGACGTCGTCGGTCTCGTTGGCGGCCACCGCAATGCTTTCCAGCAGGGCGATCTCCTGCTGGCGCTGGAACAGGTCGCGCAGCCCGCGTTCGGCGATCGCCTCGGCTTCGTGCCGCGCCGCCACTTCGCGCCGCAAGCGGCGCTCGAGACGCACGATCTCGGCCCCGGCTCCGGCCTGGTCGGGAACGTTCATCGGGACAGGAACCTGACGTGGAAGACACAGCGCGCGTCGCCGTGATGCATGCACTCGGTCTGTTCGACCTCGATTTGCTCGCCGAAGTGGCCCGCGGCGCCATGCATGAAGCCTTCGGCCAGCACGCACAGGCGGCGTGGCGAGTTGTAGCCGATCCTCAATACGTCGGCCTGGCCGGTATCGAAATCGAAAACCGGTGTCTGCGCCCCTGGATACAGCTTGCGCACCTCCGCGTGGATGATGCTATTCAGCGTCAACAGGAAGCCGCGCGCGTTCGCGTGATTGGCGAAAAACGCCGGATAGCGCCGGGCAAGCAACGGCATGGCCTGCCTGCCGAACCAGCGCAGGACCTCGTCGGCCGGCATGCCGAGCGCTGCCGACGCTACGCGGACGAGGGCCGCGATCTCCCCGTCGTCATAGCTGCCCAGCGACGTATACGCACCTTCCAGGCCAGCCGCGTCGAGCAATCGATCCCAGGTGGCGTCGCCGTAGGTGCCGCTCACGGCCTCTTCCAACAGGTTAAAAATGATACCCTTCACATCGCCTCGTCAATTTCGTCAAATTTAAGAATTACGAACGTCCTCGAATATGCGATCTCGCGATATTTATGAGCGATATTGCAGCAAGCCAATAAATTAGGCAAATCAATTAGGGTGCGTCGTGCGGATTTGATACACCGGCCTTGCCCTGAGTTCACAAATTATTGAGAACGATATTGAGAATGATTCGCGTTTACGTTATGCTGCGTTCCCGTCGTTATTGAAAAGGCAAGATAAGCATGCACGCGATACCGAAACCGCTCGCCCCCGTCCATCATTCACTGGACATCGTCGCCACCGAACTGGCCTCGTCCGAAGCACGCCGGCGCAGCCTGCAGAGGACCCTGCAAGCCCTGTTCCGCGAACACATCCTGAACCGGGACCAATTGATCACGGAGGGCGCGGTGTCGTGGCTCCCGCTCTGGTCGCAGCAGGGCATGCTGCGTTTCGAAGGCCTGACCATCGGCCGCATCGGCGATTGCCGGCTGGGGGGAAGCGTGTCGTACTACACGACCGGAGAACGGCCGCAACCGGGGCCGCAGCCGGTAACGCATGCGGCGGCGCTGCTGGCCTGCGTGGCGCCCTCCCTGCCGGACGGAGGACGGGGCGCGGACCTGCAACGGCTCGTCCACGAACTCGACAACAGCCTCGCCAACGACGTGCTGTGCCTGGGCTACCGCCGCACGTGGGCACAGGCGCTGCGCGCGCAACTGGGTGCGGCCGACGCCAGTTTCATCGCGGCGCTGCGCCAGTCCGGCCACGCCAACGCCGCCCTGCTGCTGGAACAATGGGGCACACTCGGCCACCCGTGGCATCCGACGTTCAAGACCAAGCTCGGCCTGTCGCCGGACGACGTGCTGGCCCTGTCGCCGGAATTCCAGCCGACCTTGTCCGTGCCGCTGGCCGCGCTGCGCGCCGACAAGGCCCGCGTGACGTTCGCGGACGGCGCCGGCGACTACGCCGCCTGGTTCGCGCGGCACTTCCCGCAGGCTGCGCGGCGCTGGGAAGCCCGGCTCACGGCGCTTGGCGAGGCACCGGGCGACTGGTTGCCGCTGCCCCTCCACCCGTTCCAGGCCAGCCGCGTAATCCCGCACAAGTTCGCCGCCGAGATCGCGCAGGGCGACCTCGTGCTGTTCGACGACGTCGTCCTCGACGCGACGCCGACCATGTCGTTCCGCACCGTCGTCCCGGACGGTTCGCCGGTGCTGCCGCACCTGAAGCTGCCGGTGTCGCTGCGCCTGACCAGCGTCCAGCGCACGGTGTCGCCGAAGTCCACCGTGATGGGCCCGCGCATCACCCGCCTGCTCGCCGCCATCCTGGCACGCGAGGACGGGTTCGCAGGCACGCTCGACATCGTGCGCGAGGACGTGGGCCTGCACTACGTCGACCCGCAAGGCGACGACGACCGCGCGCGCCACCTGGCGATCCTGTACCGTGCCAATCCGATGACCAGGGCGGACGATACGCACTTCCCGGTTCCCGTCGGCGCCCTGTTCGCGGAGTCGCCGTTCAGCGGCCGGCCGCTCGCGACGGAACTCGTCGCACTGGCCCACGGCGACCATGCCGACGGCGCCGTCGCCTGGTTCGAGACGTATGCGCGCACCGTGCTGACGGCGCTGCTGTCCGCCTACCTCGTGTACGGCATCGCCTTCGAGGCGCACCAGCAGAACAGTTTCATCATGGTCGACGAGCGGTACGCGCCCGTGCGGCTGCTCGCGCGCGACTTCGGCGACCTGCGTATCCACGGCCCCACCCTGCGCGGCACCGGCTTGGGCGTAGCCGCGTATCGCACCGGCTTCACCGTGTACGAGGACGATGCGCCGGTGCGCGACAAGCTGCTGCACGCCGTGCTGCTGTGCCACCTGTCCGAACTGGCGCTGCTGCTGGCGCGCGCCTACGGCCATCCCGAGCAGCGCTTCTGGAACGTGCTGCGGCGCGAGATCGACGCCGTCTTCGCCGCCCTGCGCCCGCGCATCGACGCGCGCCGCTGGCACGCGGAACGGCAGGCGCTGCTGGAGCACGACTGGCCGGCCAAGGCCTTCCTGCGCATGCGCCTGACCGACACCTCGGACGACGTGCACGGCACGATGCCGAACCCGCTCGCATGACCGCCACGCGCTGGCTGTTCGCGCTGCAGCTCGCGGCGATGGGCGCCATGGAGATGAGCGGCCCGTTCTGGTCCCTGCACCTGCGCCGGCTGGGCGACCTGTCGCCGCACGCGCTCGCATGGACCAGCGCCATCGCCTACGCGAGCCCGATGGCCATGGCGATGTGCACCACGCCGTGGTGGGGCCGCCTGGGCGATCGGGTCGGCCACAAGACGATGCTGCTGCGCGCCCTGCTGGCGCTAGCGGCCACGCAATGGTGGATCGCGGCGACGGACAGCGTGGCCGTCATCCTCGCCATGCGCCTGCTGCAGGGCGCCCTCGCCGGCACCATCGCGGCGGCGCAGGCCTATGGCGCCCGCCTCGTGGCGCGGCAGGCGCGCGGTGCGCTGATGGCGCAGCTGCAGGTGGCGACCGCGCTCGGTTCCGTGGCCGGCCCCGTCCTCGGCGGCTGGCTGTTCGACGCGCGGGGCTTCGGCGCGGTGAACGTCTGGGCGGGCGCCGCGTGCCTCGCGTGCGCGGCAGTGGCGGCGGCCGTCCTGCCATCCGTTCCACCTCTGCCGGCAGGCCGGCCCGGGCCCGAGGCGGCGCGTCCGCGGATGGCGCAGCTGGCGGGCGGCATCTACGGCCTGCTGCTCGGCATCGTGCTCGTGCAGGCCGGGAAGATGATGCCGCAAACCTTTTTCGGCCTGTATGCCGCGGAGGTGCTGCACGTGTCCAGCGGGGTGACTGGGCTGTGCTATGCGGGCACGGCGCTCGGCCTGTGCCTGGCCGCGCCGTTCTGGGCCCGGCGCTTCGCGCGCCTGCCGCGTGCGCGCGTGCTCGCGCAGGTCGAATGGATCCTGTGGGCCTGCGCCGCCATCGTCGCGCTGCAGGCGCTCACCACGAACGTCGTCCTGTTCGTGCTGGCGCGCGTGCTGTGGGGTCTCTGCCTCGCCGCGCTGCTGCCCGTCTTCTACGGCCTGCTCTCGCGCGACGCAGCCGACGACGCGCAGG
>NZ_JBFUDR010000227.1:0-10720 GCF_056404615.1 Massilia sp. P2_C2
GGGCTGAGCCGCTCTGGCCGCGCCTTCCGCCGGCCGTGCTGCCGGGGCCCACGTCCGTCCACGCCGGCCGGACTCGCAGACGCATGATCGTCCCGGCCGGCCGCCGCCGGCATGCGGCTCCCCGCCGTTCGCCCCCGTTCGCCCCCGTTCGCCATGGGCGTGCCAGCGCGACAACAATGCTCTTTTGTCTTACCATTACAACCATTCAAGCACAGACCTTACCGATCCTATGACAAGCAAAACTGGAAGCGCGATCCTGTCCGCCCTCGTCTTTGCGGGCGCGAGTCTGATGTCCTCTCCGGCGGCCGTCGCGGCCGCACCCGTCGCCGTCCCGGCCGTCACCGGCCTGCCCGATTTCGCCGACCTCGTCGACAAGGTCGGCCCGGCCGTCGTGAACATCCGCACCACCGAGCGCGTCCGCCTCGACCAGGGCGGACCGGATGAGGAGATGCAGGAATTCCTGCGCCGTTTCTTCGGCGGCCAGGCCGTCCCGCGCGGGCGCCGCGGCGCCCCGGGCGGCCAGCCGCAGGAAGAGCGCGTGCAGCGCGGCGTCGGCTCCGGTTTCGTCATCTCGGACGACGGGTTTGTGCTGACCAATGCCCACGTCGTGGAAGGGGCGGACGAAGTCGTCGTCACGTTGACGGACCGGCGCGAATTCAAGGCCAAGGTGCTGGGCTCCGACACGCGCAGCGACGTGGCCCTGCTGAAAGTGGAAGCGCGCAACCTGCCCAGCGTGCGTATCGGCGATTCCAGCAAGATCCGCGTGGGGGAATGGGTGATCGCCATCGGTTCGCCCTTCAACCTCGAGAACACGGTCACGGCCGGCATCATTTCCGCGAAGGCGCGCGACACGGGCGAGTACCTGCCCCTGATCCAGAGCGACGTGGCCGTCAACCCCGGCAACTCGGGTGGTCCGCTGATCAATATGCGCGGCGAAGTCATCGGCATCAATTCGCAGATCGCGACCCTGTCCGGCGCCTTCAACGGTATCTCGTTCGCCGTGCCGATCGATGAGGTCATGCGCGTGACCGACCAGATCCGCAAGACGGGCAAGGTCACGCGCGGGCGTCTCGGCGTGCAGATCAGCGAGGTCACGACGGACGTCGCGGAATCGCTGGGCCTGGGCCGCGCGCGCGGCGCCGAGGTCGCGATGGTCGAGCCGGGCGGCCCCGCCGACAAGGCCGGCGTCAAGGTCGGCGACATCATCCTGAAATTCAACGGCAAGGACATCGACCGCAGCTCCGACCTGCCGCGCCTCGTCGGCGGCAGCGCCGTCGGCAGCCGCGCGACCGTCACCGTGTGGCGCCGCGGCAGCCAGATCGAGCTGCCCGTGACCATCGTCGAGCTGCAGGAAGAAAAATCGCCGACGGCGAAAGCGACGCCGAAGAAACCTGCGCCGGACCAGGCGCCGAACGCGCTGGGTCTGCACGTGTCCGACCTGTCCGCTGCACAAAAGCGCGACCTCAAGACGGAAGCCGGCGTGCTCGTCGAGTTCGCGGAAGGGCGCGCCGCGTCGGCCGGCATCCGCCAGGGCGACGTGATCCAGCAGATGAACAATGTCGAGATCACGAGCGCGAGCCAGTTCAACGGGCTCGTCGCGAAGCTCGACGCCAAGAAGCCGGTGGCCCTGCTGGTGCGGCGCGACAGCGTCTCACGCTACCTCGTCATCCGGCCGCGCCCATGAACGCCAGCCCGCGTTTCGCGCCGCGTTTCACCTTATACTCGCGCTCGTATTGCCACCTGTGCGAGGACATGCTGACGGCGCTGCAGGCGTTCATGGCCCGCCAGCGGCTCGCGTACACGGTGGACGTGGTCGACGTCGACGCCGATCCGTCCCTCGTGGCCCGCTTCGACGAACTGGTGCCCGTGCTGTACGGCGACCCGGCCGGCCCCGAGCTGTGCCATTACTTCCTCGACGAGGCGGCGTTGCGACACCACCTCGGCCTGCATTCCGCCGCAGCCTAGGCAGGTCGTGCCAGCTTCCCATCTGGCCGGCCATTCTCGTGATGTTTCGTTGACCGGCCGGGCCCGCGACCTGCGATAATCGGCGCCATGGCTTCCAGGAGGACGCAATGGCTGACGGCACCGACGCTACGCTCGACCCCGACGACTGGACGGCCATCCGGGCCCTCGGGCACCGGATGCTGGACGATATGTTCGATCACCTGCAAGGCATCCGCGCACGGCCCGTGTGGCAGGAGATGCCGCCGGCCGCGCGCGAGGGCTTGCGCACCTCATTGCCGCGCGCGCCCGGCTCGCTGCCCGACGCCTATCGCAGTTTGCAGGACAATGTCATGCCCTACACCGTCGGTAATCCTCACCCCGGCTTCATGGGCTGGGTGCACGGCGCCGGCACGCCGGTGGGCATGCTCGCGGAGATGATCGCCGGCGCCCTGAACGCCAACGTCGGCGGCCGCAACCAGGCGCCCGTCGAGGTCGAGCGTCAGGTGTCGGCCTGGATGACGGAGCTGTTTGCGTTTCCGCCCGATGCGCGCGGCGTGTTCGTCACCGGCACTTCGATGGCCAACTTCATGGGCGTCGTCGTCGCGCGTACGCGCGCGCTCGGGCGCGACGTGCGTGCGCACGGACTGGCCGGCCACGGCGACCTGCGCGCCTATGCGTCGACGGAAGCGCATGGCTGCATCGCGAAGGCGATGGACATGGCGGGCTTCGGCACGGATGCGTTGCGCGGCGTGCGCGCGGACGCCGCCGGCCGCATGGACCTCGCCGACCTTGCGGCCCAGGTCGAGGCGGACCGCCGCGCCGGCCTGCGGCCTTTCCTTGTCGTGGCCAGCGCGGGCACCGTGAACACGGGTGCCATCGACCCGCTGGCGGCACTGGCCGATGTCGCGCACGCGCAATCGCTGTGGCTGCACGTCGATGGCGCGTACGCGGCGCTCGGCATGCTGGCGCCGGACGTCGCGCCGCTGCTCGACGGCATCGCACGGGCCGATTCGATCGCGTTCGATTTCCACAAATGGGGGCAGGTGCCTTACGACGCCGGCTACTTCCTCGCGCGTGACGGCGAGCGCATGCTGGACTCTTTCGCGGCGCCGGCCGCCTACCTGCAGCGCGCGGGGCGGGGCCTGGCGGCAGGCACGGCCTGGCCGTGCGACCTCGGTCCCGACCTGTCGCGGGGTTTCCGTGCCCTGAAGACCTGGCTCACGTTCCAGGTGTACGGCGCGGACGCCATCGGCCGCTCGATCTCGGCCACGTGCGCGCAGGCGCGCAGGCTCGCGCAGCGCATCGCGGCCGAGCCGGAACTGGAACTGGCTGCACCCGTCACGCTGAACATCGTGTGCTTCCGCTACGTCTGCCCTGAGGCCGAGAGCGTTAACCGCGAGATCGTGCTGGCACTGTACGACGAAGGCCGCGTGGCCCCGTCGGCGACCACGCTCGATGGCCGCTACGCGATCCGCGCCGCCATCGTTAACCACCGCACCGGCCCGGCCGACGTCGATGCGCTCGTCGATGCCGTGCTGCGGGCCGGCCGCCGCCTGTCGCAATCCCGCCATCCATCATCACGCCGGCACGCCTCGGCGCCGCCGCCTGCATCGTAATTACGCCGCCTCCAGTGCATGGGCGTCGTTGGCGACGGCCTCGTTGGCGGCCGCCGGCGCCGGCGCTTCGCCCAGCAGTGCACGCATGAACGCCCGCTTGGCGTCGCTGCGGGGGCTGGCCCACAAGCTGGCCAGCGCCGCCTGCGGCACGCCGTCGTAGTCGACGCGCAGCGCGTACGGACGGCCCAGCAGTTCGCCGTGCACATAGCTGGCGAAGCATTCCGCGAAGTCGTCGTATGGATTCGTCGCGCCGTACAGGCTGGGGAAATCGCTGCCTTCCAGGCCGGCGTAGGCGCTGACGATGGCGTCGCTGTGCAGCTTGTTGACGCCATAGAAATCGACGACGCCGCGCAGTTCGAAATCCGAATCGTGCCAGGGGGCGTAGCGTCCCTTCTCATCGATGCGCCAGCTCAGGTCGAGGAAGGGGAAATACGCGGCCGGCACCGGTTCCCACCAGCGCGGCAGGAACGTCCCGCCGGCCGTCACGACGTGGCCGAACTCGTGCAGCAGCAGGAATTGCAGGGCGCCGGCGCGCGTGTCTTCGTGCCGCGCCGCGATGGTCGCCGTCAGCGCAAAGCCGGGGCCGCCGAACGGCAGGTTTTCCTTCCAGGTGGCCCAGGCGTTGGCTGTCTGCGCGTCCATCAGATCCATGTCGAGCAGCACGATGCAGCCGAGGACGCGGCCGTCGACGGGGTCCGCCACGATGTCCGTCGCGCCCGACGATCCCAGCCCGCGGCCCACGCAGACGCCCAGCAGCAGCGGGTCCACAAGGTCCAGCACGGCGGCCGGCATGCCCGCCAGCGCGGACCGCAGGTCGGTCCGCAGCGCGGCGTCCGGCGTGCGAGAGGAGGGGATGGCATCGACCCCCGGTCGCCATGTTTACCTGGTGCACGAATTCGCGCACCTCGTCGGGCAGGGGCAGGATGCGGTCCTGGACAGGCCGGGCCAGCTGCGCGTGCCACTGCTGCGGATCGGACGTATGGATCATGGTCGGGCGGGTAAAGGGCGGTGGTTCGCCGATGGCCCTTTAACGGCGCTTCCATCGAAAACTTAACGATTGGAAAGTAAAGCCGAAAGTCCTCCTCCTCGGAAACCGGGCTTTCTGGCTCGAAATCCGGTAAAATGGCCAGCTTGCGGGCGCCCGCGGCGGTTACATGCCGCGCTGTGCGCTCGATAAGGCGCTCGCCCGGGGAACTTCCGTCCCCCTGACGCGGCGCTTTTTTCGTATTGTGCCGGCGGGGCTCATCCGTGCCGGCTGGCCGCGTGCCGCTCTTTTTGGTTTTGAGTTTGTTAATGAAAAACATACGTAACTTTTCCATCATCGCCCACATCGATCACGGCAAATCGACGCTGGCGGACCGCATCATCCAGTTGTGCGGCGGCCTGTCGGAACGTGAAATGGACGAGCAGGTGCTCGACTCGATGGACCTGGAGCGCGAGCGCGGCATCACCATCAAGGCCCAGACCGCGGCGCTGCAATACAAGGCACGCGACGGCCAGACCTATAACCTGAACCTGATCGACACCCCGGGTCACGTCGACTTCAGCTACGAAGTGTCGCGCTCGCTGTCCGCCTGCGAAGGCGCGCTGCTCGTCGTCGATGCGTCGCAGGGCGTGGAAGCGCAGACCGTCGCCAACTGCTACACGGCGCTGGACCTGGGCGTGGAAGTGGTCCCCATCCTGAACAAGATCGACTTGCCGCACGCCGATCCGGACAACGCCAGGCAGGAGATCGAGGACGTCATCGGCCTCGACGCGTCCGACGCCACCACGTGCTCGGCCAAGACCGGCCTGGGCGTGGAAGACGTGCTGGAAACGCTGATCGCGAAAGTGCCGCCGCCGGAAGGCGATCCGGACGCGCCGCTGCAGGCGCTGATCGTCGACTCGTGGTACGACAGCTACGTGGGCGTCGTGATGCTGGTGCGCGTGAAGAACGGCACGCTGCGTCCGAAGGACAAGATCCTCTTGATGTCGACCGGTTCCCAGCAACTGGTGGAGCAGGTCGGGGTGTTCACCCCGCGTTCCGTGCAGCTGAGCCAGCTGACCGCCGGCCAGGTGGGCTTCATTATCGCCGGCATCAAGGAGCTGACGGCCGCCAAGGTGGGCGACACGGTCACGCTGTCGTCGCGTCCGGCGCCCGAACCGCTGCCGGGCTTCAAGGAAGTCCAGCCGCAGGTGTTCGCCGGCCTGTTCCCGGTGGAAGCAAACCAGTACGACGCGCTGCGCGACTCGCTGGAAAAGCTGAAGCTGAACGACGCCGCCCTGCAGTTCGAGCCGGAAGTGTCGCAGGCGCTGGGCTTCGGCTTCCGCTGCGGCTTCCTGGGCCTGCTGCACATGGACGTCGTGCAGGAACGCCTGGAACGTGAATTCGACCAGGACCTGATCACGACGGCGCCGACCGTCGTGTACGAGGTCATGATGCGCGACGGGACGATGATCAAGGTCGACAACCCGTCCAAGATGCCGGAAGTGTCGAAGATCGACGAGGTGCGCGAGCCGATCGTCACGGTCAACCTGTACATGCCGCAGGAATATGTCGGCGCCGTCATCACGCTGTGCACGAGCAAGCGCGGCGTGCAGATGGACATGAGCTACCACGGCCGCCAGGWGAAACTCGTGTACGAGATCCCGATGGCCGAGATCGTGCTGGACTTCTTCGACCGTTTGAAATCCACGTCGCGCGGCTATGCATCGATGGACTACGAGTTCAAGGAATACCGCGCGGCGGACGTGGTCAAGGTCGACATGCTGATCAACGGCGAGAAGGTCGACGCCCTCGCCATCATCGTGCACCGCGCCAACGCCGCCTACCGCGGCCGCCAGGTCGCGGCCAAGATGCGCGAACTGATCCCGCGCCAGATGTTCGACGTGGCCATCCAGGCCGCGATCGGCGCCACGATCATCTCGCGCGAAAACGTCAAGGCGATGCGCAAGAACGTGCTGGCCAAGTGCTATGGCGGCGACATCACGCGCAAGAAGAAACTGCTCGAGAAACAAAAGGCCGGCAAGAAGAGGATGAAGCAGGTGGGCTCGGTGGAGATCCCGCAGGAAGCTTTCCTCGCCATCCTCCAGGTCGAAGAAAAGTAAGGGAAGAAACACAGCGATGAATCTGCAACCGATTCTTGGGAACTTTGCATTGATCTTGTTCGTCGCCATGGTGGTGACGGGTGTCATCTGGTGCCTGGATGTGTTCGTCCTCGCGCAGCAGCGCCGCGCCAGGGCTGACGCCGCGCTGGCCGAGTACGATGCGCGCCACGCCAAGCTGACGGCCGACGGCATCAAGCTGGACAACGGCAACCGCGCCGTGCTGGAGGCCTCGATCCTGCGCCAGCCGACGTGGGTCGAGTATTCCGGCAGCTTCTTCCCCGTGATCGCGCTCGTGTTCGTGCTGCGGTCGTTCCTGTTCGAGCCGTTCAAGATCCCGTCGTCGTCGATGGTGCCGACGTTGCTCGTGGGCGACCTGATCCTCGTGAACAAGTTCGACTACGGCATCCGCCTGCCGGTGATTAACAAGAAAATCATCGAAGTGGGGAATCCGCAACGCGGCGACGTCATGGTGTTCAAATACCCGAAGGATCCGAGCCAGGATTACATCAAGCGCGTGATCGGCGTGCCGGGTGATAGAATCACTTACGAGAACAAGCGCCTGACCGTTAACGGCCAGCCGGTCGAGTACGTGCCGATGGACGATTACCTGGACGACGAGCGCCCGGTGTACCACAAGCAATTCCTGGAAAAGCTGCCGAACGTCCCGCACCGCATCCTGAACATGGACGGCGCGCGTACGCTCAACCTGAGCGCCGTGGAGGAATTCCCGCATCACGAAAATTGTACCTATTCCTACGATAGATTTACCTGTATCGTACCGGAGGGCAATTATTTCATGATGGGCGATAACCGCGACAACAGCGCAGACAGCCGCTACTGGGGCTTCGTGCCGGACCAGAACATCGTCGGCAAGGCTGTGTTTGTTTGGATGAACTTCAGCAACCTGAAGCGCATCGGCGGTATCCACTAAAAGGACACGTCTAAAACCGTCGCGAGCGGCAGCAGATTTGGTCGAGAAGCGCAGCTGTACGAAAGTACAGCCGGTCCGCCGCCGCGGAGCATCGCAAACCAAATATGCAACGCGCAGCAGGTTTTGGGCGAGTCCTAAAGCCGAAGCGGAGGGTGGTATGAAGGGTAGCAAGCGGTATCGGATCGGCGCCGAAAGCGGCGTCTCGTTGTCGGGCCTGATCGTTGTGCTGGTCGTGCTGGGCGCCGTGGCGCTCGTGGCGATCAAGTCGGTACCGGCCTTTTTCGAATACCGTGCCGTCAAGGACTCGATCGTCAAGGCGAAGGCCGAGGCGGGCAGCGGCAGCGTGCGCGAGATCCAGCAGGCGTTCGACAAGAATGCCGGCGTCAACGACGTCAGCGCGATTTCCGGGCGCGACCTCGTGATCACGCGCGACAGTGGCACTACGGAAATCAGCTTCGCATACGAGAAGCGGGTCCCGCTGGCGGGTAACGTCAGCCTGTTGTTCGACTTTGCCGGCACCACCGACCCGAGCGGCGTGGTCGCGGCCAAGGCCGGAACGAAGTAATACAGCCGGGAGGGCGCGCGGTGGGATCGGCGCGCGGCGCCGGCCCACTAGATTGGTACGACAATGAATCTTCAGTTATTGCAAACTCGCCTGGGTTACACGTTCCGGGATCCCGGCCTGCTGCAGCAGGCGCTGACCCACCGTAGCCACAGCAGTCTGCATAACGAGCGCCTGGAATTCCTGGGCGACTCGATCCTGAACTGCGTCGTCGCTTCCATCCTGTACGAACGTTTCAAAGACCTGGCCGAGGGCGATCTGTCGCGCCTGCGCGCCAACCTCGTCAAGCAGCAATCGCTGTTCGAGATCGCCCAGAAGCTGGAGTTGTCGCAATTCCTGCGGCTGGGCGAGGGCGAGCTGAAATCCGGCGGTTTCCGCCGACCGTCGATCCTGGCCGACACGCTCGAGGCTTTACTCGGCGCTATCTTCCTCGACAACGGTTTCGACGCCGCGCGCGACGTGATCCGCGCGTTCTACATCCCGCTGCTGGATTCCGTCGACCCGCGCACGCTCGGCAAGGATGCCAAGACATTGCTGCAGGAATTCCTGCAGAGCAAAAAAATCTCTCTGCCCACGTACAACGTCGTCGCCACGCACGGCGCGGCACACAGCCAGGAATTCGAGATCGAATGCCTCGTGCCGAAGCTGGGCATCCAGGTCTTTGGCCGCGGCGGCAGCCRCCGCGCCGGCGAGCAGGCGGCCGCGCGGCTGGCGCTGGAAACGGCCGAGCAGCTGTTGCAGAAAAGCCCGGCGACCGCGCGCAAGTCGCGCCAGCGCTCGGCCCAGCTGAAGCTCGCCGGCATCGCCACCGACCAGAGCGAGCTATCCGTGCAGGCCGACGAGCCGGCTTCCCAGCAGAAACAACAACAGCAACACCAGTCAGGAAATACCCCAGCATGAACATCGAGACCAATCCCGCCGACAATTCCGAGGACGGCGCCGAAGACGGCGCACCGGCAGGCTTCCGCTGCGGCTACATCGCCATCGTCGGCCGTCCGAACGTGGGCAAGTCCACGCTGATGAACGTGCTGATCGGTGCCAAGGTGTCGATCACGTCGCGCAAGGCGCAGACGACGCGCCACCGCATCACGGGCATCCAGACCCGCGACGACGCGCAATTCATCTACGTCGACACGCCGGGCTTCCAGACGCGCCACGCGAACGCACTGAACAAGACGCTGAACAAGACCGTGTCGAATACGCTGACGGCGTCGGACGTGATCCTGTTCCTGGTCGAGGCCGGTACCTTCGGCCCGGCCGACCAGCAGGTGCTGGACCTGTTGCCGAAGAACGTCCCCGTCATCCTCGTCATCAACAAGTCCGACCGCATGAAGGACAAGGCCGAGCTGATGCCGTTCGCGGCGAAGATCGCCGCCCTGCGCGACTTCACCGCCGTCGTGCCCGTGTCCGCGAAGCACCGCTTCCAGGTCGATGCGCTGGAAGGCGAGATCAAGCGCCACCTGCCGGAAAATCCACCGATCTTCGGCCCGGACGACATCACGGACCGCAGCGAGAAATTCCTCGCGGCCGAGATCGTGCGCGAAAAAGTGTTCCGCCTGCTGGGCGATGAGCTGCCGTACACGAGCACCGTGCTCATCGAACAGTTTCAGCAGGAAGGCAATTTGCGCCGCATCTTCGCCGCCATCCTCGTCGAGCGCGACACCCACAAGTCCATGATCATCGGTAACAAGGGCGCGCGCCTGAAAGAAATTTCCACGCAGTCCCGCCTCGACATGGAAAAACTGTTCGGTGGTCCTGTCTATCTGGAAATCTGGGTCAAGGTGAAATCGGGCTGGGCCGATAACGAGGCCGGCCTGCGCGCTTACGGCTACGAGTAAAGCCGGTAAGATAGCCTGCATGCCCAGCCGCGACGACGCACTCATCGATAACGACCAGGACGCGCATGCAGCCGCGCCGCATGTCCCACATGCGGCGCAGGCCAGCGCCAAGCGTCGCGCGCCCGCGCGCGAGGGCCGAGTCGTCGGCCACCGGATTGCCGGCCAGCCCGGTTTCGTGCTGCACAGCTATCCGTACAAGGAAACGAGCCTCATCGTCGACCTGTTCACGCGCGACCAGGGCCGCATCGGCGTCGTCGCGAAGGGCGCCAAGCGGCCGACCTCCAAGCTGCGCGGCGTGCTGCAGACCTTTCAACCGCTGTCCGTATCGTTTTCCGGCAAATCCGAACTGCRCACCCTGATCGACGCGGAATGGGTCGGCGGCATGCTGCCGCTGGAAAAGACCGCGTTGCTATGCGGCTTTTATCTGAACGAATTGCTTGTGAAACTGCTGGCGCGCGACGATCCGCATCCCGCATTGTTCAATCACTACGTCGCCACGTTGAACGAACTGGCGCACGGGGAACCGGCGCCGATCGCCTTGCGAAAATTCGAACGGGCCTTACTTAAGGAGACCGGGGTCGCCGCCGACCTCACGCGCTGCACGACGACGCGCGCGCCGGTCGAGCCGGATGGCCTGTACGTCGTCGATCCGGAGCGCGGTGCGCGCACGGCCGCCGCTGTCGAGTCCTGGCCGGTGGTGTCGGGCAAGACGCTCGTCGACATGGAGCGCGAAGACTACGCA
>NZ_JBFUDR010000228.1:0-10679 GCF_056404615.1 Massilia sp. P2_C2
CCGCGCAGCCGGCGCGTGCCCTCGTGACCGACCTGAACCGCCTGGCGGGCGAACAGCGCCAGGTGCAGGCGCAACTGGCCGCCGGCGAGCACGACCTGGCACGCGCCCTCGAGGCCCAGCAACAGGCTGCGCGCGGCCTGATGGAAGCCGAGCGCAAGCTGGAAGCGGCCGAGGATGCGCAGCGCGCCGCCGCACCGCAGCTCGATCGCGCGAAAGCCCTCGACGCCACGCTGGACGCACTGGCGCCCGCGCACGCCAAGGCGCGCGCGGCGCGCGACGGCGTCCACGCGGAATCCACGCAGGCCCGCGCCGCCCTGCAGGCGAAGACGGAGGAGCTCGAAACGAGCCGGCGCGCCTTGCACGACACCGGCACATGGCTTGCCGCCCAACGCGCCCAGGAAACGCTGGCCACGCAATGGACACGCTGGGACCAGCGCCTGGCCCAGGCCGAACAGGCCGCGCGCCAGGACGCCGCCAGCGTCCAGGCCCTGGCCGCGGCCCGGACCGGCGCCGAGCAGGCCGCCGCATCGGCCCAGCGTACGGCGCATGCGCTGGCCGCGTCGGTCGAACTGCTCGACGTGCGCGAAGCCGCGCGCCGGCAGGCGGCAGCCAGCCTCGACGCCATCGACGCCGACGCCTTGCGCGTGGAACGACGCACCCTCGACCAGCGCCGCGAGCACCTCGCCTCGCTCGACCACACCTGGCAGGCCCTGCGCACGCATCGCGGCCGCCTGGCCGACCTGGATGCGCAGGCCGCCCAGGCCACGCAGGCGCGTACCGCGGCCCAGGAAGGACTCGAGGCGGCGCGGGCCGCCGGCGGCGCGCTGGATACCGCCGTCGCCCAGGCCGAACGCATGCTGAAAGCGGCCCAGCTGGCCTGCGCCGACGGCGTCGAAAAGCTGCGCGCCACGCTCGTGGACGAGGAGCCCTGCCCCGTCTGCGGCGGCACGGAACATCCCTATCGCCACCAGGACGACCGGCTGCACGCCGTGCTGGACAACCTGTCGGCCGAACTGGCCGCGCGCCGCGCCGAACAGCGCGCCAGCGTCGACCGGCAGGCCGCCCAGCGCGCCGCCTTCGACGCGGCCGGCGAACGGCTGGCGGCACTGGCGCGCGAACGCGACGGGCTCGCCGCCGCCCTCGCCCAGCTGGACGCGGAATGGGCCGACAACCCGCTCGCCGCGGAAGCGCCGGATGGCGACGACGGCCCCGATGCGCGCGGGCGCTGGCTGGCCGCCGAACTCGCCGCGCTGCGCACCGCATACGACGCACTCGAAACGCGCGACGCCGACCTGCGCCGTGCCGTGCTTGCGCGTGACGCGGCCCAGCAGGCCTGGGATCACGCCAACCGCGAACATGCGCGCCTGCTCGACGCGGCGCAAACGGCCCAGGGCACGCTGGCTCGGCTGGACGCCGAGATCGCGGCCCTGGCCGCCCGCCGCGAGGCCGCGGCCGCCGCGCTGGCCGAGGTGCTGGCGGAGCTGGATCCCGTACTGGCCGAAGCCTGCGGCGACGGCTGGCAGATGCACTGGCAGCGCGACCCGGCCGGCTGGCGCCAGGCCCGCGCGCACGACGCCCGCGAATGGAATGAACAGGCCGCGCGCCAGGCGAGGCTGCAAGGCGCCATCGGCACCCTCGACGCGGAACACGCCGCGCTGGCGGCGCGCGTGGAGAACGCGGGCCAGCGCCTGGTCGACGCCGACGCCGAATTCGCGCGCATCGACGCCGAACAGGCCGCATGCCGCGCCGAGCGCGCGAACCTGTTCGAAGGCCGCGCCGCGCGCGACGTCGAGCAGGTGCTGGGAGCCGCCGTCGCTGCCGCGCGCCAGGCGCTGAACGCCTGCCAGGCCGCGAGCCTGCAGGCGGCCCAGGCGGAGGCGCGCGTGCGCGAAGCCCAGGCCCGGGCCGCTGGCCGCATCGCGGACCTGCAGGGCGAGCTGGCCGACGCCGGCGAGCGCCTGGCGCAATGGATTCTGGATTTCGACGGCAGCGACCCGGCCCTGGAAAGCGTGGCCAACGAACAGCAGCTGGCCGCCCTGCTCCAGGTCGGTGCCGGCTGGATCGCCCAGGAACGCGCCGCGCTGCAGGAACTGGACACGGCCGTACGCCAGGCGACGGCCGTGCTGGCCGAGCGCCGCGCCCAGCGCGAGCAGCACGAGCAGCTGCGCGAGGACGTCGTGGCCGATCCCGCAGGAACGGATGTCCCGGCGCGCGCCGCGTTGCACACACAAGGGCACGCGACCGACGAGACACCCGCGCCGGACGGCACGCGGGAGCCGGGCCCGGAATCCGCCCAGGCACCGGACCAGGCACCGGACCAGGCACCGGACCAGGCACCTGAGCGGGCGATCGCGCAGGACGCCGACATGATCGCCGCAGCGCTGCGCCGCGCCCAGTCCGAGCGCGACGCGGCCCACGAGCGCGCCGCCGGACTGGCCATGCGCATCCGCGAGGACGAACAGCGGCGCGAGCGGGCCCGCTCGATGATGGCCGAGATCGAGCGCCAGCGCGCCATCGAGGAACGGTGGGCGAAGCTGGCGGAGCTGATCGGCTCGGCGGACGGCAAGAAATTCCGCAATTACGCCCAGCAGTTCACGCTCGACGTGCTGCTCGGCTATGCCAACACGCACCTCGCCCAGCTGGCACGACGCTACCGGCTGGAACGCGTCGTCAGCATGGCCGGTCCGTCGCTGGCGCTGATGGTACGCGACCAGGACATGGGCGGCGAAGTGCGTTCGGTGAATTCGCTGTCCGGCGGCGAATCGTTCCTCGTCTCGCTGGCGCTCGCGCTGGGCCTGGCGTCGCTGTCGTCGAACCGCGTGAAGGTGGAATCGCTGTTCATCGACGAAGGTTTCGGCAGCCTGGACAGCGACACGCTGGGCGTGGCGATGGATGCGCTGGACGCGCTGCAGTCGCTCGGCCGCAAGGTGGGCGTGATCTCGCACGTGCAGGAGATGACGGAGCGGATCGCGACCAAGGTCCTCGTGCGGCCATCCGGTGGCGGCAGCAGTGCAATCACCGTCCAGTGAGCGGTGCAATGCGCTGTGCGAATGCTAAAATGCGCCCCTTCCATTGACCCGTCTCCCCGCTGACATCATGTCCAAACCCGCCCGCTTCCTGACCTTCAAGTGCGCCAAATGCGCCAAGCCGGTCAAGGTCACCCTGCAAAAAGTATCCGCCTGCTCGCACATCCAGCCCTACCAGGGCATCTGCGAATGCGGCGAGATCAAGCGCCACGCGACCGGCAATCCGGATGCCGTGAAATCCTTCGTCGAGTCGAACGAACTCCACTGGCATCACCATCACTGATCGGGAGCGGCGATGACGACTCCCGACGGCACGGCGCGCATCCACTGGATCGAGCACGGCACGGAACACTCGGCGCAATGGCGCTCGGAAAGCGGATGGCCGGCCCCGAAGAAAGTCGTGCTGGCCGACGACACGATGAACGCCGACACGGCCTGGCGCCTCGCGCTGGACGGCACGGCGCTGCTGTGGCGCGGCGACTTCCAGAATGCGCGCCAGCTGCTGCAGGCGCTCGTGCGCCGCGTCGACCACAAAGGCCCGCGGGCCCGGCGCGGCAAGGCCGGCAAGCCGGCGGCATCGCTGACCGAACAGTTCCACCGCCACCGTCTCGCGCAATTGCAGCGCGCACGCACCCTGGCGATGCTCCTGATCCCGTTCGACGCGCACCACGGCATTCCGCTGCGGCGCGCGCCGGATGTGCACGAGGCCTGCACCGAAGCCTATGGTCCGGCCTTGGCCCCGTATGTCGCGTCGCTGCGCGAACTGCTGGGCGTGATCGGCGCGCATGAGTGGCGCCGCAAGGGCGTGTTCATTCCCACCCTCGACGAACGCATCCATCCCTGGTACGGCGTGTTCTCGCCCGTGCGCGGCGAATACGTCGAACTGGTGGCGCAGGCGCCGCTGCCGGCGGGTGCAAAGGTCGCCTTCGACATCGGTGCCGGTACCGGCGTGCTGTCGGCCGTGCTGGCGCACCGCGGGCTGCAGGGCGTGCTCGCCACCGACATGGACGAGCGCGCCCTTGGCTGCGCCCGCGCCAATCTCGAACGCCTGGGCCTCACGGGCCAGGTCGAAGTCGTGCGCGCCGACCTGTATCCCGAGGGCAGCGCCGACCTCGTCGTGTGCAATCCGCCCTGGCTGCCGGGCAAGCCGAGTTCGGCCATCGAACACGCCGTGTACGATCCGGACAGCCGCATGCTCAAGGGTTTCCTCGCGGGCCTGAAGGCGCACCTGCGCGACGGCGGCGAGGGCTGGCTCATCCTGTCGGACCTGGCCGAACACCTGGGTCTGCGTTCACGCGATCAATTGCTCGGCTGGATAACCAACGCCGGCCTGGACGTCGTCGGCCGGCACGACATCCGCCCGACGCATCCGAAGGCCAGCGATCCCGACGACCCGCTGGCGACGGCCCGCATGGCCGAAGTGACATCACTGTGGCGGCTGCGCCCGGCATAAGTCGGCATGTCGATTTGCGCTTCGGCGCCGATCCGGTTACAATAGCGTTCTCAGACGCGGGGTGGAGCAGTCTGGCAGCTCGTCGGGCTCATAACCCGAAGGTCACAGGTTCAAATCCTGTCCCCGCAACCAAATACCGTAACAAAAGCCCGACTCTTGCAGCCGGGCTTTTGTTTTCTGGGCCAGCGCAGCGCATGAGAGACAAGAAAGACAACGCGACCTTCGACCTGCCCGGCTTCGAGCCGGCGCCGCACGACGATGCCGTTGTCCTTGCTCCTGCCACCGACCCGACACCGACGAAGCGCACCCGCACGCGCCGTGCGGCGCAGAAGCAGGAACAGCTGATGCTGCTGGACCTGGAAAAAACGGATGCGACCGGCCTGCCGGTCTGGAAACACGATCCCGACCTGGACCTGACCGGCTTGCCGATCTGGAAGCCGGCAGCCTGACCAGGCCGGGTGCGGCAATAAACAGCAGCCAACGAACCCCATGTCCGACACCGCCTTTTCCTCGCTGCCGCTCGCGGCCCCCTTCCTGGCCAACCTCGACCAGCTCGGCTACAAACAGATGACGCCCGTGCAGGCCGCCACCTTGCCGCTCGCGCTCGAAGGCCGCGACCTGATCGCGCAGGCGAAGACGGGCAGCGGCAAGACGGCCGCGTTCGGCATCGGCATGCTGCTGAAACTGAATCCGACACTGTTCGCCGTGCAAGGTCTCGTCATGTGCCCGACGCGCGAACTGGCCGACCAGGTCGCGGGCGAGTTGCGCCGGCTGGCGCGCGGCATCGGCAACGTCAAGGTCGTCGTGCTGACGGGCGGTATCTCGATGCGTCCGCAGATCGCCAGCCTGGAATTCGGTGCCCACATCGTCGTCGGCACGCCGGGCCGCATCCGCGACCACCTGCAGCGCCGCACGCTCGATCTCGCCCGCCTGCGCACTCTCGTGCTGGACGAGGCCGACCGCATGACGGACATGGGGTTCTACGATGAGATCGCGGCCATCGTGCGCGCCTGCCCGCCGCACCGGCAGACCCTGCTGTTCTCGGCAACCTATCCGGACGACATCCGCGCCGCCACCGCCCGCTTCCTGCACGATCCGCTCGAGGTCGCCGTCGACACGGCACACGCGCCGGCGCGAATCGACCAGCGCTTCTACGAGATCGGCTTCGACGGCCGCGTGGACGCCGTCGCCCGGCTGCTCCGGCACCACCGCCCCGGTTCCGCGATCGCGTTCTGCAACACGAAGGCACGC
The DNA here is from genome assembly GCF_056404615.1 of Massilia sp. P2_C2. Taxonomy (NCBI): domain Bacteria; kingdom Pseudomonadati; phylum Pseudomonadota; class Betaproteobacteria; order Burkholderiales; family Oxalobacteraceae; genus Massilia; species Massilia sp. P2_C2. The sequence continues at coordinate 5,731 of NZ_JBFUDR010000228.1, forward strand.
TGTCGCGAGGTGGCCGACGCCCTGCGCGAACGCGGCTTTTCCGCGCTCGCGCTGTACGGCGAGATGGAGCAGCGCGAGCGCGACGAGACGCTCGTGCGCTTCGCCAACCGCAGTTGCGCCGTGCTCGTCGCCACCGACGTGGCCGCGCGCGGTATCGACATCGCCGGGCTGGAAGCCGTGATCAACGTGGACGTGTCGAAGGATCCGGAAGTGCACGTGCACCGCGTCGGCCGCACGGGACGCGCCGGGGCGACCGGCCTCGCGCTGGCGCTGTGCGCGCCGAACGAGAAGCGCTGGGTCCGGCTGATCGAGGAAGCGCAGGGTTTCACGGCCGAGTGGCATGCGCTCGATGCGCTCGCGGACGACGATGGTCCGGCCGAGCCGGCCGCGATGGTCACGCTGTGCGTGCTAGGCGGCAAGAAGGACAAGTTGCGCCCAGGCGACCTGCTGGGAGCCCTGACCGGCGACGCGGGTCTCGTCAAGGACCAGGTCGGCAAGATCCACATCTTCGAATTCATCAGCTACGTGGCGCTGGACCGCCGGGTCGCGCAACAGGCGTTCGAACGATTGAATAACGGCAATCCGATGGGCCCGGAGTTCGGCACGATCAAGGGCCGCCATTTCAAGATGCGTTTCATCGAGGACTGAGGACGGCGCACGTCTTGTAACACTTGTAACAGGCGCGCACGGTTGAGTTTATGCGGGGCGTATCGCCGGCAAATCTGGCATCATTTTGTCAAGCCTACGCCTTAGCAAAATGACCAGCCAAACTTCCATCGGACCGGAACAGCAGCACCTCGAAGGCCGCAGCGTCAGGGACATCGTCGAGTACAGTCCCGAACAGGTCAACGAAGCCTGGTGCCGCAAGATCTTCCGCCAGATCCTGCAGTCGCTCGAACTGCAGTACGCGATGCACATGCCGCATCGCGCCATCACGCCCGACACGATCGTATTCCACGACAATGGCGAGCCCCTGCTGATTCCCCTCGACGTGAGCCCGGAGGAAGCGCGCGAATCCGAAGATCTGAACGCGCTGGCCCGCGTCGTCCACTACGCGATCACGTGCGAACTCGCCCCCGCCGGCCCGCTCGAAGGCCGGGTCGAAGGCTATAGCGACTCGCTGGTCAAGGCCGTGGACCGCTGCATGGATCCCGATCCGGCGCGCCACCCCCAAAGCATCGAGGAATTGCGCGAGCTGCTCGGCATCGTCCCGCCCGTCGGCGCCGCGGTGGTGTCGCACATGATGCCGCTCTTCGACGACGAGACGGCCGACGTGGCCGACGTGGCGGACGTCGCGGACGTGGCCGACGATCCACCGCATCACGCATCCGACGCCGCGCCCACCGTCGCGCATCCGCCAGGCGGAACAGACCATCCCGCTTTCACGCAGAAGGACGAGCAGCCGGACCACGAAAGGCCGGGCCACGAAAGGCCGGGCCACGAGCGGCCGGGCCGCGGCATCAACCTGAACCGCCGGCAACGCTGGGCCATCGCGGCCGGCGGCGCCGTCCTCGTCGCGCTGGTGCTGGCGATGTTCGCCGAGATGCGCGACTCCGGCTCGTTCGACCACATCGTGCTGACCCTGCCGCAACGGGCAGATGGCCCGCAAAGCCAGCGCGCGGTCAGTGCCCCGGCGCTGCCGGTCCCGACGTATATCACGGACGATCCCCCCAGTGCGACGGCGGCCGCATCGACGACTGCGCCGCCCGCCACCGCTCCGGCCGGCGCGCCCGCCGAGGCCCCTGTAACCGTCGTCGCGGAAACGAATCCATCGCCGCCCGCCGACGCACCTGCCCGCCCCGCGACGGACGCGCACCTGCCAGGCGTCGTCGTGACACCGGAAGGCAACGTCTACAAGCTGAAGATCCACCCGTGGGGCGTCGTTTACGTGGACGGCGTCGACCGCGGCGTGAGTCCACCCGTCAAGCGGCTCACGCTGGCACCGGGCCGCCACACGATCCGCATCACGAACCCGAATTTCCACGACCGCGTGCTCGATATCGACACGGCGAGCGCCGGCGGCCAGATCGCCGTCGACTTCAACGACGCCGCCCGATGACCCCGCCACCCGACCGGAGACTGATGAATAACCGGAGACAGATGAATAGCCCTGCCCGCCTCTTCGCCCACGCCGTCGTGCTGGCCGCCATGACCGCCCTGCTCGGCGGCTGCGCCAACTCTCCCTTGTTCAACAAGAAACCTGCGCGCAGCCCCAGTCATCCGAAAGCGGCCACGACGGCGGAACCGGAGACGCCGGCCGTGCGCGAGGCGCCGCCCCGTCCGAAGGAACGTCCGCGCGAGCGCGACGATACGCCCGCGTCGAGCAACGGTCTGCAGGAAGGCATCCGGCTGTACAACGACGGCGACTACAATGGCGCGATCAAGCGCCTGTCCGCGCGCGACGTCAACAACGGCCCCCTGTCGACACGCCTCACGGCATTGAAATACATGGCGTTCAGCTATTGCGTCACGTCGCGGCCCGGCCCCTGCCGCCAGGCGTTCGAGCGTGCGCTGCGCCTCGACCCATCGTTCGACCTCGCGCCGGGCGAACACGGCCATCCGCTGTGGGGTCCCGTATTCACCAGGGCCAAGCAGGCGACTGCGCCGCGCTGACGGCTGATCAGGGTTTCGGATTGACGGTAAAACGGACGAAAAAAAACGCTGCCCGATGGACAGCGTTCTTTCGCGAAGCGGAGGCTTCTTAGTTGCGCACGACGCGCTTGTACTCGGCGGTACGGGTGTCGATCTCGATGGTGTCGTCCTGGTTGACGAACAGCGGCACCTGGATGGTGAACTGCTTGCCTTCGATGGCGTTCTCGATCTTGGCTTCCTTCAGCACGTTACCCGAGGTGTTGCCCTTGACGGCCGGTTCCGTGTAGACGATCTGGCGTGCGATCGTGATCGGCAGTTCGACCGAGATGGCCTTGCCGTCGTAGAACACGGCTTCGCATTCCATACCGTCTTTCAGGTAGTTGACGGCTTCGCCCATGTTCTCTTCTTCGATCTCGTACTGGTTGTACTCTTCATCCATGAAGACGTACAGCGGATCGGCGAAGTAAGAATAGGTCACCGGCTTCTTGTCCAGGATGACGACGTCGAACTTGTCGTCGCCGCGGAACACGTTTTCCAGCGGAGCGTTGGTGAGAAGATTCTTCATCTTCCACTTGTACGTGAAGCCCGTGCGGCTCGAGCCGTTGACGTCGGAGCGCAGCACGATGAACGGCTTGTCATCAACCATGATGATGTTGCCAACACGGATTTCTTTTGCGGGTTTCATAGGAGGTTTTAACCTAAAAATGAGTTGCAGTAATCAAGCATGATACCATGTTCCTCGCCCGCCGCCTACCGCAGCAACCGGGCGAATTCCAGCAGGTTGCTCACCAGGTCGCCATTCGCCAACATCTCGGTCTCCCACCCGGCATTGCGCCGGGCGATGGTCGGCAAATCGGCTTGCAGGGATGTCCACAGGCCCCGCCAATCGGCCGGCGCCTCGTCGCCCGCGTCATTCCAGCGCAGGGAAAAATCGATCAGGCTGGCGAGATTCGCTGCGTACTTGTGCAGGAACGCGCGGAGTTTAACATGGTGCAAATTTTCATCTTGCGGATAAATGTGCCAGACGAACGGACGCCCCGCCCATTGCGCGCGCACCCAGGAATCCTCGCCGCGGACGAAGTTCAGGTCGCACGCCCACAGCAGGCGGTCGTAGTCGTCCTGTGACAGGAACGGGATCACGCGCAGCGTCAGGTTACCGCGCGTGGCAAACGCGCCGGGCTCGGGATCGGTGCCGAGGAATGCCGCCACCAGGTCCCGCGCCACACCCTGCGGCACAAGACAGGTCACCTGCCGGTCGCCGTCGCGCCAGACGGCGAAGATCTCGGCCAGCGGCGCTTGCGGATAGCAGAACAGGCTGACGGTCAATGCCGCCATCTCGTCCTGCGTGACGCCCAGCCGTGCCAGGAAATCGCGCCGCGCCACCGGGTCGGCCAGGAAGCAGTCGCGCGCATCGAGCAGGCCGCGCTCGCGCAGCAGGCCGCCCGTCTTGTCCGTGAAGCCGGGGAAAAAGAAGTGTTTCGTCAGCTTCAGGCGCGGATGCATCGACGGCAGCGTATGGCAACCCTCGACCCATTCTTCGGCACTGAGGCCCTCGTAATTGATCCATACGGGCCGCGGTTCGCACTGCGCCATCGCCGCGACATAGCCCGGCGGGATGTCGACGCCGAAGAATTCGATCACGATGTCGGCGACGTCCGCGGGTGCGAACACGCCGTCCTGATCGGCCCAGTGCACGATGCGCACGCCGTCCACGACCTGCGCGGCCGCATCGGCGGCGACCTTCGGCCAGATGCGGCGGAAGCTGGCAAGGTCGTCGACCCACAAGGTCACCGCGATGCCGTGTTCGTGCCGCAACTGGCGCGCGAGGCGCCAGCAGATGCCGATGTCGCCGAAGTTGTCGACCACCTTGCAGAAGATGGCGAGTGTCGTGGGACGTTGATCGTTGTGCATGGTTGCGTGGACCCAAAGAAAAACCGGAGCACCTTTCCGCATGCGCGGGTGGTCTGCTCCGGTCTTTGACTGGCGTCCCCACGGGGATTCGAACCCCGGTACTCACCGTGAAAGGGTGATGTCCTAGGCCTCTAGACGATGGGGACCTGAACTTCCTTACTGCTTTGTAACCTTGGTGGAGGTAAGCGGGATCGAACCGCTGACCTCTTGCATGCCATGCAAGCGCTCTCCCAGCTGAGCTATACCCCCAAAACAAAAGCCGCTCAAGGCGGCTTCCTTGCACAACCTGCTATTCTCCCGGGGTCAGAGCCCAACCGATAAGTTCGGGCTCTGACCCCGGCAAATAAAATTCTTGGCGTCCCCACGGGGATTCGAACCCCGGTACTCACCGTGAAAGGGTGATGTCCTAGGCCTCTAGACGATGGGGACCCTGGACTGTTACCGAC
>NZ_JBFUDR010000229.1:0-10637 GCF_056404615.1 Massilia sp. P2_C2
GGACCGTGACGGTCGCCGTCTTCACCGTCTTGTTGCCGGCCTTGTCGGTCGCGGTAAAGGTGACGGTGTAGACGCGATCCTTCTCGGCACGCACGCTGAAGGTTGTCGACGGCGTGCCGAAGTCGGCGTGGATGTCACCCAGGCCGCTGTCCGGCTTGTCGCTCGTGATGCTGGTCAGGACCACGGATTCGATCCCGGCACCGTCATCCGTCGCGGACAAGGTGGCGATGACCGGCACCATCGTATGGTTCGGCGGCCAGATCGTGGACTTGTCCAGCGCCACGGAGAGCGTCGGCGCGGTCTTGTCGACCTTGAACTGGATGGWCTTGGTCTGCTCCACGTTGCCYGCCTSGTCSCGGCTGCGGWAGSYCACCGTGTAGACGCCTTCGGMGAACGCGAGCKCCTCACCCGAGGTSGCCGTCCATGCGCCGCCRTTSACCTGRTACTCSGTCGTCACCGCACCGCCRTACGAWCCCGGGTTSACGGCCAGSGTCAGGGAGACGTCSGTCGTGTACCAGCTGTTCTTGCCGTTGGGCGAAGCGGGGAGCATYGCGACGCTGGTCGTCGGCACGATCTTGTAGATGTTGCTGACCACGATACTCGTCACGTTCGACACGTTGCCCACGGCGTCGGTGCCGCGCGCGTAGACGGTGGTATCGCTCGCGACCAGCACGGTGCCCGTGTACGGYSTCCAATCGCCGTCGCCGACCTTGAACTCCTTGACGGCGGCGTCGGCCGGGTACGCGATCGTCACATTGACGCCCTGGTTGGTCGGGGCGGTCGTGTCAACGACCAGCGAGGCGCCGACCGGCGGGATGCGGTCGATGTTCGACACGCTGTACTGCGTCACGTTGGACACGTTGCCCGCCGCGTCGGTGCCACGCGCGAACACGATGCCGTTACCCGACATCACCACCGGTGCGCCGTACGCCGTCCACGTCCCGTTTTCGCCGATCTTGTACTCCTTGACGGCGGCGTCGGACGGGAACACGACCGTCACCGTCACGTCCTTGTTGGTCGGATCGGTGATGTTGGCCGAGAACTGCGCATCCACCGGCGGGGTACGGTCGATGTTGGTGACGGCATAGGTGGTCACGGGCGAGACGTTGCCGGCGGCGTCCGTGCTCTGCGCATAGACGACGGCATTGTCGGTCACGACGACAGGCCCCGTGTAGGGCGTCCACCCGCCGGCGTCGCCGACGCGGTACTGGCGTACCACCACGTTGGCCGGATAGGTGATGGCGACGGTGACGTTGCCGGTGGTCGGGTCCATGCTGCTGGGCACGAAGCTGGCGCCCGCCGGCGGGACCTTGTTGATGTTGGCGACGGCCAGGCTGGAGATCGCCGAGACGTTGCCCGACGCGTCCGTGCCGCGGACATAGACCGTGGTGTTGGCGGTCACGACGACCGGGGCCGTGTAGGCGGTCCAGGCGCCGGTATCACCCAGTTTGTACTCCCGCACGGTCGCATCCACCGGGTAGTAGATCGACACGTTCACGTTCTGGTTGGTGGGCGCCGTCACGTCCGGGTACAGGCCGGCGGCGGCCGGGGCGGTCTTGTCCACCGTGACCGTCACCGTGTGTTTCTGCTCGACGTTGCCGGCCCAGTCCACGCTCCAGTAGACGAGCGTGTGCGTGCCGTCGGTGGTGAGGGCGACGGTGGTGCCGGTCTGCTGCGCGCCGCCGTCTACGGTGTAGTAGGTCGCTTGCACGCCCGAACCGCCGGTGTCCGTCGGGGTCAGGATCACGGCCGTGTCCTGGTTGACAGTGCCCGTGGGCGCATTGTCCGTCGTCACCGGCGCGGTGGTGTCCGCCGCATGCAGGGAACCGTGCAGGCGCACTTCCGCCATGTTGCCGCACCAGGTGCCGCCGTTGTAGATGCGGATGTAACGGTATGGCGTCTTGGGGTTGCTGACGGCGAAGGTCTGCCAGTCGATGGTGGAAGCACCGGTGCCGGCGATCGTGGTCCAGGTGCTACCGTCATTGGAACCCTGGAACACGATACCCTTGGCGCGGCCGGCCTGGTCCTGGCGGGCCAGCAGTTCGACGGTCGTCAGGTTCACCTGGTTGCCCGACTTGAAGTCGAAGATGATGTACGCGCCGACGCAGGAGTTGGTGCTGCCGATCCGGAAGTCCGACGTGGTGCCGATATTACTGTCGAACAGGACATCCACGTTGGTCTTCGTCGCCGCGGCCGTATGGTACGAGGTCGACGACGAGTCGATCAGCGTCGCCACCGTGGAAATGTTGCGGATCACGTCCGATTCATCCACGAGATAGACGCCGCTGCCGTCCGTCGTGGCCGAGGCCGGATAACCGGCCGTGCCGTCCTGCAGGGTGTAGTTGACGGTGAAGCCCACGGTGCCCGCGGCCACGCCTTGCGGCAGGGTCGCGGTGGCGGTGAAGTTGATGTTGTCCGTCGTCGTCACCGTGGCGGCCTGGCCCTGGATCGTGGCCGTGACACCCGAGATGGCCGACTTCGCCGTGAACTTCAGGGTGACGGCATTCCCCGGAACGATGCGTTTCACCAGCGTCGTCGACGGGCTGAGCGATTGCGCCGAGGTGATCGACGCGGTCGAGATCAGCGCGGTCGACGCGGTCGTGCCGTACAGGCGCAGCTCGGACATGTTGCCGTACCACTGGTTGCCGTTGTAGACGCGGATGTAGCGGTACGGCGTGGACGAACCGACGGTCAGCGTCTGCCAGTCGCCCGTGTTGCCGGCCGCATTGGAGAGCGTCGTCCAGTTCACGTTGTCGTTCGAGCCCTGGAGCACGACGCCGTTGATGCGGCCGAYCTGGTCCTGGCGCGCCAGCACTTCCGCGCGCGACAACGTGGCCGTGCCGCCGGCCTTGAAGTCGAACTCCAGCCAGGCGCCGTAGCCGCTGCCGTTGACGCGCATGTCGGTGAAGGTGCCGGCGTTGCTGTCGAACAGGTTGGCCACCGAGCTGGCGATGTCCGTGGCGTTGCGGCCGCTGGAATCGGTCATCGTCGCAACGCTGGACAGCGTGCCCAGGCTCAGGTTGTTGGTCTGGTCGGCGATGGTCAGCGAGGTGCCGTCCGTCGTCTCCGTTGCCGGATAGCCGGCCGTGCCGTCCTGCTGGGTGTAGTTGACGGCGAAGGTCACCGGACCCGGCGTGACGTTCTGCGGCAACGTGACCGTGGCCGTGTAGTTGATGCCGTCGGTCGTCGCCACCGTGGCGTTCTGGCCCTGGATCGTGGCGGTGACGTTGCTGATGGCCGTCTTCGCGGTGAAGGCCAAGGTCACGGTATTACCCGGCACGATGCGCTTCAGCACCGCCTGCGACGAACTGAGCGACGCGGTGGCGATCCGGGCGATGGACTGCGTGGCGCCGTACAGACGCAGCTCCGCCATGTTGCCGTACCACTGGCCGCCGTTGTAGACGCGGATGTAGCGGTAAGGCGTGGGCGAGTTGACGGTCAGCGTCTGCCAGTCGGTCGTATTGCCGGCCGCGTTGGAGATCGTGTCCCAGTTCGTGTTGTCGTTCGAGCCCTGGAGCACGGTGCCGTTGATGCGGCCCGAGTACTGATCCTGGCGGGCGATGACTTCGGCGTGCGACAGGGTGGCAGAACCGCCGCCCTTGAAATCGAACTCGACCCAGGCGCCGTAGCCGCTGCCGTTCACGCGCATGTCGGTGACGGAGGCGAGATTGCTGTCGAACAGGGTACCCACGGAGTTGACGATGTCCGAGCCGGTGCGACCGCTGGAATCGCTCAGCGACGTGATGCCGAGCAGGTTGCTGATGTAGTCGGACTGGTCGGCGATGAACAACGATGAGCTGTCGGTCGTGAAGAACGTCGGCTCGGCATCCTGGCCGGATGCAGTCTTGTAGTTCAACAGGAACTTGACCGTGCCCGTCGGCGTGGCGGCGTTCGTGACCAAGGCCGCGGTCCAGTTCACGTTGTCCGTCGTCGTGATGGTCGCGGGCAGGCCCTGGATGGTGGCCGTGACATTGTTGATCGGTTCCGTGGACACGAAGTTGAGCTTGATCGTATTGCCCGGAATGATGCGCTTCTTCAACGCCTGGTCGGAAGCCAGCGTCACCGCGGACAGTTTGTTCACCGTTTCATAGCGCGTGCCGAAGATGTGGAACTCGCTCAGCTCCAGCATGCTGCTGGACGGCTGGATCATGGCGATCTTGATGAAGCGGAAGCGCTGGTTCTGCAGGTCGGACTCCACCGGCAGGTTCTGCATGTCTTCCGTCACCGCCGTCAGGCCCGGAGTCAGGCGCGTCCAGGTGGCGTTGTCGTTCGAGCCGTACACGGTCGTACCGCCGATGCGCTCGGGGAAGCTGGTACGCACCTGCAGCCCGAACGACGTCGCGGCGACCTTGAAGTTGGGGCCGAAATCGAGCGTGTGCGTCCGGTTCTGCGCCAGGTAGTAGCCGACGAAGCTGTCCGGATTGTTGTCCAGCGCGTTCGGGACCTGGTCGCCGAAGGTCGACGACACCAGCATGTTCCTGTAGTCCAGACTACCGTCGCTGATCACGGGCGTGAGCAGCTGCAGGCCGGCCACGGCGGTCTTCAGCGTCGCCAGCTTCTGGAAGAACACGTCGTCGGACGCGCTCGAGATCACGCTTTCGATGTCGTTGTAGGCGGCCTGGTACGTGGCAACCGTCGAGGTCACGTAGGGCAGGGCGGTGTTGTACGGGGCGATCACCGCGCCCACCGCCGACTGCCGGTCCGCGCTCACGACCACCGTGACGCGCTTGGTGACGACGGAGGTGCCGTCGCGCGCTTCGACGACGAAGCTGTAGGTGCCGGCCTGCGTGGGCGACCAGTTGAACGCGCCCGTGCTGCTGTTGAAGGTGGCGCCGGCGGGCAGATTGTCGATCTGGTAAGTCACCGTCGCGCTCGCGCTCGAATCCGTCGCCGCGAAGTTGGCGGTGACGGGCAGGCTGGAGCCGCTGTAGGTGTTGATGCTCAGGTCGGCGTTACCCGCGCTGAACGTCGGCGTGCTCAGGCTGCCGCCCGAAATGTTGATGTGGTCGAAGTCGACCGTGGTGCCGTTGCCGACGATCGTGATCGGCAGGAAGTCGCCCAGCGTGTGCGCGAGCGGCAGGTACATCCACTGGCCCCCGGTATCCGGCAGCTGGATGCTGTCGCCGAAGGCTTGCATGGTGGCGACGCCGTTCGTGCGGATCTTGAGGGCGATGCTGCTCGAACCGTTCGCATAGCCGTACACGGCCAGGTTGCTGCCCTCGGCCGTCGCGGTGGTCCGGATGAAGGAGGCCGTCGCGTCGGTCATGGCGACGGAATTGGCATCCAGCGGCGTGAAGCGCACTTCGACTTCGCGCAGCGGATCGGTGATGGTCTTGACCAGGTACTGGCCGCCTTCGGCCGCGGCGGCTGCCGGAATGAAGAGCCAGAAGTCGCCGCCGCCATCGCCGCCGTCCCAGTTGTAGATGGTGCGGTTGGCGAACAGGCGCGTGAAGTTGGGGGCGACTTGYGCCATGTTCACGCCGCGCGTGTACTGGTAATAATAGTACAGCTCCCAGGTATTCTGGGTCAGGCGGCCGCGGTAGGCGCCCGCCACCTTGTGGTACACGACGGTGGGATTGCCGTATGCATCGGTGTGGGAGGCGGTCGGRATCCAGGGAATCTCGTAGCCCTGCATGTAGGCGCCGAACTGCTCGGCGGCGTGCAGGATGCGGTCGTCCAGGAACTCATACGGGCCGACGGCGTTCGGCGCGGCCGAGGCCGTACCGTCGACGGGGTCGACCTTGGTACCCTGGGCCATCAGCATGCGCGCCAGGATCTCCGTGTTCGTGATGTCGCCCGCGCCGTGCGCCTGGTCGCGGCCCATCTCGACGTGCTGCACGGCGGGCGTCACCTCTTCGCCCGTATCGTCGTTCCGGGTCACCAGCCGGAACAGGGCCTTGATGGCGCCGTTCTGGCCTTGGTCATCCGCCACCTTGTTCACGGTGAACCATTCGACCGTCTTGTTGTAGTTCGCACGGTCGCCGGCAAAGATGTACCCCGACATGGCACCGATCGTCGTGTACAGGTGCTGGTTCATGAAGTGATCGGGGCTACTGTCGTCCGTATTGATGGTCGGCAGGACGAAGTTATTCAGGAAGAGGTTCGTGTCGTCGTCGGTCCACGCCAGCGAGGCCGTCTGGTAGCTGGTGTAGCGCAGGATCTCCGCCGCGCCCACCATCCGCTGCAGCGGAATGCCGGTGTGGATGTGCGCGTCCGTGTAGTACGCGAACTGCGACGGATCCATCTGCTCGTACAGGCGGATGATGCGCATCGCGTTGGCGCGGTACGTCTCGTTACCCGTCACGTAATACAGGATCGCCTGCGTGTAGGCGGTCAACGCGTCCTTGATGAAGATGGATTCCACGCCCTGCGAGTTGAGACCGTAGTAGCGTGGCTTCGTGCTGTCGGAAGCGCTGACGTTGGCGATGGCAGGGGACAACGAGGCCGCGCCCGACAACAGCATCTGGTTGAAATACGTGTTCCAGGGCTCCTTGAGCGCGCGCACCTGGGTGCGCATGTTCTCGAGTACGTCCTTGGTCAGKCCAACGCCAGGGTGCCTGAAGCCGCTGGCGTCGATGGTCTCGTTGACCGTGGGCAGGTAGGACGTGATCACGTCCGATGTGGTTGCGGCACTGGCCGTCGGGCTTGCGAGAGGCAAGGCGCCGACGGTGAGCGCGCCGATGAGTGTGAGTCCTGGTAGTCCTAAGTCACGCCATTTCATTGGCTACTCCTTCATCCTGGCTGGTGTTGTTCTGGTTTAAGAAGGGAAAGGGGAGAGCGGGCTGCGCTGGAAGCAGCCATGGCGGGGGGCAAGAAAAATCTGAACATGGTCGTCTCCTCTGCTGGTGCCACATCGTGGTGTACACCTTGTTATCCATAACATGCTCTGTGACGATTGTAGTCAAACTCGACCATATACATACATGTTTTTTTCGGGCCTATCCATACGACGCCGACATACGGAACACGGCAGGAGTGGCCGAAAGAGATGGATCAAGCAGCAGACGCCGTCGCGAGCGACGATCGATGGGGCGGAAGGCTGACTTTCGTGCCGGAAGAACAACGTTGCGCACCGATTTTGGGCGCAATGACGCAAGTGCACCTGTTGCACGCTAGATACATCCGGAGCCCATTTTGGCGCGGACGAGCGCCGGAAGGTATCGATACCTCGAACTGTCGCGAGAGGAGAGACTGGCAATCCACGAGCAGCTGCGGGGCGCGCCGGCGCCGCTACAGCACTTTCTTTTAACTCGACATTATCGAATATATTGTCGAGTTAAGTCTGGAAACCGGCAAACTGGTATACTGTACGAAAACACAGCCCCACCAGCCCGATATCCACGCATCCATGCCGAATTTTACGCCCATCGACCTCGGCCCATCGATACCGGAAGAGATCACGACCGGCGCCAGCGGCCGCCTGCACGTCAAGATGTATCGCCAGGCCGACGACGCCATCACGGAAGCGACGACCGACATCGAACTGGCCCGCGAGTTCATCGCCCACGGCGAATTGAGCGCGAAATCCATCCAGAACACCCAGAAGGAATTGTTCCGCTTCCTGACGTGGTGCCGCGAAGAAGCCCGCAAGACGCTGGGCCAGCTGAACGTTGCCGACCTGAACGCGTACAAGGAATTCCTCAAGGATCCGCCGCCGGAGTGGGTGTCGAAGACGAAATGGCCGCGTACGGATCCGCGCTACCGGCCGTTCACGGGCCCGCTGTCGGACGCGAGCCGGCGCCAGGCGATGATCGCCGTCAAGGGCCTGATGGGCTTTGCCGAGCAGACGGGCTACCTGCGCCGCAACCCGGGCACGCTGGTGCGCAACGTCCGCGCACCATCGTCCAGCCGCATCACACGCTACCTGACCCTGGGCGCGATCGCGCTGGCCCTGGAAACGGTCGCGCAACGCCCGGCCGATACGCCGGCCGCGTTCCGGCGGCGCGAACGCGACCGCTTCCTGCTCGTCGCCTTCGCCCACACGGGCGCGCGCCTGAACGAGATCGTGAGCGCGTCCATGGGCTCGATCTACACGGAAGGCAACGGCCGCTGGTGGCTGGACGTGCTTGGCAAAGGCAACAAACCGCGCCGCCTGCCGGTCCCACCGGACATGCTGGACGCTTTCCGCGCCTACCGTCAGGCGTTCGAACTGCTGCCGCAGACGGGCCGGACGGACCGCACGCCGCTCGTGCTGTCGAGCCGCAGCCGCGACCTCGTGCGCATCACCGACGAGGCAGCTTCGGAAGCGATCAAGGCTGTGTTCGCCGATGCGGCGCGTATTGCCGACGCCCGCGGCGATGCGGACACGGCCGCCACGCTGCGCCAGGCGTCGGCGCACTGGCTGCGCCACAGCATGCTGACGAACCACGCGAACAATGGCGTGCAGCTGAAGACGCTGCAGGACACGGCGGGGCATGCGAACATCGCGACGACGGCGGCGTACCTGCATAAGACCGACAATGAACGACACGACGAGATCATCGCGTCGGTGAATGGACGCGCGATTCTGTGAGACCGGTGTACCGGGCCGCTTCGGCCGGCCCGGTGTTCTTTACGGGACGTTTACTCTGCCGGGGAGGGAAATCCGGGCCTGATGCCGGGCTCGGCACAAACAGAATTTGACATAATATAGATTATGCGTATTTGGGGCTGGGCGGAAACGGTAAATATCCAAGGTAAATCATCGTTTCTATTTCGATATGTTTTTGCTGGGCCGGGATACGATTATCTCGGCCCTTTTTTATTGGAGTCTTCGTGCGCTACCCGAATCTGAGATACGGCAACCCGACTGAATTCGCCTACTACGCCATGGGCATCCCGTTGCCCGATCTGGCGCGCCGCCTACGCCGCGACGAGCGCACCGTCCGCGACTGGCTCAGCGGCCGCGCGCGCGTGCCTTGGTGGGTTCCTGAGATCATGCGCCTGAAGCGCCTTGAGGCCGATCTACGTCACCGCCAGATGTTCTGGGCCGTGCCGGTCAAGAAGTCCGTCATGAAGCTCGGCGTCGTCACCCCGGCCGGTGACGTCGTCTCACCTCTGGAACGAATAGCGTAACGCGTCACGGAAAAGGCCCGCATTTAGCGGGCCTTTCTCATTTATCGATATGCTTTTTCCTGTATTCCACACCGTAACACGACTCCAAAAACTTTACTTTCGGATCGAAGTTATCGACCACACGGGACTCGACTTCCCCAGGGTTCATCTTGTCGGTGCAGACATATGCGGCATGGTCTCCGGACTTGCATACTTTCACCACTTCTACGCACATGCCAGCCGGAACAGTGCCGGTGTTCTTTATTTGGCACTGCAYAGCATTTCGCCCAGTCGGAGAGCACTTCCACGCGAAACCGGTTCCCGCATCGTCCTGCGCCCTCGCCTTCATCGGCAAGGCAACTACGGCAAAAGCCGCGACGAGTGCGGCAATATAAATTTTCATCGCTTCCTCAGAGTTATCCGAAAGCAATAATGGTAACGGAAAAGCCCGCGCATGCGGGCCTTTCTCACTTCTTCCGGCGCTTGAAGCGGCCGTTTTTGCCTCGCGGCGGCAAACGTTTGCTCATGGTGTGATCCCCGCTTTGACTTCGACACGCACAAGACGCCGTTCGACGCTCATGCCCCATTTGAACAAGCCCGCGCCGCCCGCGAGGACGCCTCCAGCGAGGGCGCCAACGATGGCGATCGCGTAGCCTTCCATCACTTCACCGCCACGCCTTCACGGCGCACGATGGCGACGACGCCACCGATCACGCCCAGCCACGCCAGCGGGTTACGCGGTTCCGCGAACGCCGCCTGCAGCGCCGGAATCRGGGCCGAGATACCCGCCCAGGTGCTTGCCTCTTTCAATCGATCCATCTGTGATTCTCCTTTCAGGTTACATGCCGTGATATCCGGCTTCGAGTTGTTGAATTGCCTTGAGGTCCGCCGCCTGCTGCGCGGCGCTGTAGTTCGTCGGCTGGCCCGTAACCGGGTCCGGTTCTGCCTTGTGTACGTAGTCGTACCAGATGTCTCCCAGCGTGCCGTCTTCGCGGCCGGCGAGCCAGCGCGCGAGCGACGAGGCGCCCTGGTATGCGATGTTGTCGCTGCTCGTCGGGTCGACATACTTTGCCGCGTCCTTGGTCGCGTCCCACACCTGCCCCGCCGTGTCCGCGACGGTGCTCGCGGCCTTGGTCGTCAGGTAGATGACGGCCAACGCCACCCCGGCCACGATGAGCACTTCAGCCTTGAGCGCGGATGCCATCACCAGCCCATTTGCGCGAGGTAGTCGACGCCGCCCGACGCATCCGTCGTGTCCACGCCGCCCGACAGCGCGCCCGTGATGTCCGAGTAGATCGAATCGACCGGCTTGCCGTCGCTCGTGACGACTTGGCCGAGGTCGTTCCGCATCAGGAACGGCGTCCCATCCGTGCTCGTGCCGTTCGCGACGAGCGCCTTCCATGTGCCGCCCAAGACTTTCGCCCATAGCTGGTTGTTCACGTTGTTCGCGACGGGCGACGCGCCCGGCGGCGCCGCGGTGCGAGGCGCCGCCGTGGCTTTCTTGCTCATGACGAGCATTGCGCCCACTGCCGCCAACAGGAACATCATGTTTTTGTTCACGCCGTCACCTCGTAACCCGCCTTGCGCAGGATGTCCGTGTAGTA
>NZ_JBFUDR010000230.1:0-10622 GCF_056404615.1 Massilia sp. P2_C2
GATGTCGTCCTGGGCGGCGGCGGCGCCGGCAAACAGGGACAGCGACATGGCACAGGCCAGCGCGAGCGGCTTGACGGCCGGCGCGCCGCGGGTGGAGGCAGCGAAGTTCATTGGATGTTCAGTCTACGAGTTGGCACCGGCAAGCGTCCCCGCACGCCGGCGTAACAAAAAGCGCGATATGAAGCCGCGCTTCCCCTGTCTGGCCGGTCTCCGGGCTCCAAGACGGACCGCCCCACCTTCCTGTGCGAGCACAGTGGTTGTCGGGGCGGCCTGTCGCCGGTGCGGCGACGCTTGTTTACCGTTGCGGGGGCAGCACACGTTGGCGGTTCGCCGGGGGCGACGCCGCTTCGTGTTTCCCGTTTAACTGCACGCGCAGACGCGCATGCGGGCACCAGAACCTTGGGATTATAACCTTGCCAAAGCGTCTTACCAAAAACGCTCGCACGATTCCCTGACCGTCCGAAGCCGATTCGCATATAGTGTGAGCACCAACACACGACCACTCGCGGGTCTGCATGCAGCCACGTTTCGCCTTCTCCCGCCGGATTCGCATCGCCATTGCCGCCCTGCTGCTGGCGGCCGGGGCCGCGTTCGCCGTCGACCTGCTGGCCTGCGCCGCGCCCGTCACGGTACACCCCGCAGCGCCAGCCGTCCCGGGTTCGCCCGACGGCATCGCGCTGGCCGCGCCCGACGCCGCCGCCGTGCGCGTCCCCAGCAGTCCGGACGCCTGGGGCGGTCCGCGCACCGGCCTGGAGCCGACGCTGTCGGACCGCGTCGTCCACTACGACATCGCGGCCACGCTCGACCCGGTCCGGCACACGGTCACGGGCCGCGAGCGGCTCACGTGGCGCAACCGCAGCCGCGCCGCCGTGAAGAGCGTCTACCTGCACCTGTACATGAACGCGTTCGAAAGCGCGGGCAGCACCTGGTTCACGGAGCGGCACGCACGCGACGGCAGCTTCCGCTCCGGCGTCGACATCAAGGAAGCGTGGGGGCACATCGCATTGCGCCGCGTCGCGCAAGGCGCGGCGGCCGTGCCGTGGACGTTCGTCCAGCCGGACAACGGCCCGTCCACCGACCACACGGTCGTGCGCTTCGACCTGCCGCAGGCCGTACCGGCAGGCGGCACGACGACGCTCGATATCGACTTCGTCACGCAGCTGCCGCGCGTCGTCGCGCGCGCGGGCTACTTCGACACCTTCCACCTCGTCGCGCAGTGGTTCCCGAAGATCGGCGTGCTGGAACTGCCGGGCGAGCGCGGCGCGACCACCCCGCGCTGGAACGTGCACGAATACCACCTGAACTCCGAGTTCTACGCGGACTTCGGCAGCTACGACGTGAGCCTCACCGTCCCGCGCGACTACACCGTCGGTGCGACCGGCGAACCGCAGAGCGCCCCCGTCGACCGGGGCAGCATGCGCACGTGGCGCTTCGCGCAGGGCGACGTCCACGACTTCGCCTGGACGGCCGACCGGCGCACGGCCAGGCCGCTCGTCGACACGTGGTCCGGCCCCGGCAGCCCGCAGGTGACGGTGACCGTGCTGTATCCGCCCGAATTCGCCGCCAGCGCGGCACCGGCGCTGAAGGCCGCGAAGGCGGCGCTGACGTATTTCTCGAACACGCTGGCACCGTATCCGTACAAGACGCTGACCATCGTGATCCCGCCCTACAACGCCGCGGAAGCGGGCGGCATGGAGTACCCGACCTTCTTCACGGCCGAGGCCTATGCGCGGGTCGAACCGCGCACGGCGAACCAGTTCGCCCTCGCCTTCGTCACGATCCACGAATTCGGCCACGGCTATTTCTACGGCATCCTCGCCTCGAACGAGTTCGAGGAGCCGATGCTGGACGAGGGCCTGAACGAATACTGGGACATCCGCATGATGCGCGACCAGGGCCAGCTCGCGTACGTGGCGTCGCCGCTGCTGGCCTGGCTCGGCTTCGCGCCCGGCTACCCCGTATTCGACGCCGAGCGTACGGGCACGCCGCGCAGCGATCCCGCCGACCCGCCCGGCCAGAATGCCTGGCACCGCCTGCAGGACATCGGCCCGGTCTATTCGCGCACGGCGATCCTCATGCGCGACCTGGAAGCATGCATCGGCAAGGCACCGATGGAACGCGCGTTCCGCGAATACTACCGGCGCTGGAAGTTCCGCCATCCGGGCATCGCCGACCTGCGCGAGACGCTGGCCGAAGTCACGGGCCAGCGCGTCGTCGTCGAGGACGTGTTCGCCCGCCAGGTCTACGCCGTCGCGCGCATCGACGACCGCATTGGCGCCTTCACGAGCGCCGAGCAACGCCCCCTCCCCGGCACGCGCCAGGTGAACGGCGCTCGGGTCGAAGACCGACAGGCCGACGTCGACAGGCAGGTCGAGGCCACGCGCGCGCAGTGGCGCCGCGCGCATCCGCACGCGCCCGACGGCACCGGGCCGTACCCGTACCGCACGGAGGTCACCGTACGCCGCTACGGCGCGCCGGTGCCGCAGACGCTGGTCGTGAAGTTCGCCGACGGCAGCACGGAGACGGCGAGCTGGGACTTTGAGGAGCGCTGGCACACCTTCGTCTGGACGAAGGCCGCACGGGCCGTCTCGGCGGAACTCGACCCGCAGCGCCGGCACTACCTCGACACGAGCAAGCTCGATGACGGCCGCACGCTCGACCCGGACACGTCCGCGTCGCGCCGCTGGGGCCTGGAATTCGCGGCCGTCGCCGACTATCTGTTCTCGCTGATCGCCACGCTATGACGACCGACACGATCCTCGCCCCCGCCGCCCCGGCCGCGCACACCGTCGGCGTACGGACCGCGCTGCGCGCCGCGCTCGGCCGCCGCGGCGCGCTGCAATGGCGCCTGCTGCTGTGGTGGGCCCTCCTCCTGCTGCTGCCGACCGTCGTCGCCACGCTGCCGCTGTGGCAGATGCTGTCCGCGAGTCTCGATCACTCGCCGTACGCGGCGCGCCTCGCCGAACGTCTCGACATGATCGCCTTCGCCGACCTCGCCGGCGCCGCGAAGGAGCGCCATGCGCCGGCGCTGGGCGCGGGCGGCATCGTCGGGCTGGTACTGACCCTGCTGCTGTCGCCGCTGCTGTCCGGCATGGCCGTCGCCGCGGCGCGCGCGCAGCAGGCGCCCGGCTTCGGCGCGCTGCTGGCGACCGGCATCCAATGGTATCCGCGACTGGCTCGCATGCTCGCATGGTCCATCGTGCCGCTGGGCGCCGCGGGCCTGCTGGGCGCGGAGGCATACCGGCTGGCCGGCAAGGTGGCCGAGACGGCGCTGCTGGAAGCCGACGCGCAGCGTGCCGCGCACCTGGCCATGCTGGCGACGGTCGCGCTGCTCGTGCTGGCCCACGCGACGGTCGACGCGGGCCGCGCCGTGCTGGCCGGCGACCAGCGCCGYACATCCGCCATCGCGGCCTGGTGGCGGGGCTGCGGCCTGCTGCTGCGCCGGCCACTGGCGTTGCTGGGCACCTATGTCATCGTCACGGCCGTCGGCCTCGTCGTGGCGGGACTGCTCGCGTTCGCGCGCACGCGCGTGCCGGCGCTGGGGACGCTCGGCACGATCGGCGCCGTCGTGCTGGCGCAGCTCGTCGTGCTCGTGCTCGGGTGGATGCGGGCGGCGCGCCTGTTTGCGCTGATGGCGCTGGTGCGCTGAATCGGCTGCGCATGCAAACGCAACCGCTGCGGATCGGCTACCATGAAGGCTTCGATGTCCGCCTGAAGGAGCCGCCATGTCCCATTTGCCCACTTATTTCGTCTCGCACGGAGGCGGCCCGTGGCCGTGGATGAAGGACCAGTACGGCCCCGCCTATGCCGCGCTCGAAGCGTCGCTGGTCGACATCAAGCGCCAGGTCGGCGTGCGCCCGCAGGCCGTGCTGGTCGTGACGAGCCACTGGGAAACGGACGAGTTCACCATCTCGTCCGGCACGGCGCCGGGCATGATCTACGACTACGGCGGGTTTCCGCCGCACACCTACCAGATCCGCTACCCGGCACCGGGTCACCCGCAACTTGCGCAGCGCGTCGCGCAGTTGCTGAACGATGCCGGCCAGCCCGCGCGCCTCGACCCGGACCGCGGCTTCGACCACGGCACGTTCTCGATGCTGGCGCCGATCTATCCCGAGGCCGACATGCCCGTCGTGCAGCTGTCGATCCGGCACGGCTACGACCCGGCCGTCCACCTGGCCGCCGGCCGCGCGCTGGCCCCGTTGCGCGACGAGGGCGTGCTGATCCTCGGCAGCGGCCTGTCGTTCCACAACCTGCGCCAGTTCGGTCCCGGCGGCGCGCTGGCCTCCCACGCGTTCGACGCATGGCTGCAGCACGTGCTGCTGGAGCTGAAACCGGAAGACCGCGAGCAGGCGATGCTGCACTGGAGCGAGGCGCCCTATGCGCGCATGGCGCATCCGCGTGAGGATCACCTTGTACCGCTGTGGGTGGCGATGGGTGCGGCCGAGCACGAGGCGACCGCGTGCGTGTATCACGAGGACAGTTTCTTTGGGTCGCTGACCGTGTCCAGTTTCCGCTTCGGGGACGCGGCCGCGTAAATCTGGTTCGATGCCCGGAGCCGGCACCGAACCGGCACGCGTTACGTGCCGCGCTTCCCGCGCGCCGCCTCTTCCGCCTTGCGCGCGGCCTTCTCGGCCGCGATGCGCGCCTTTTCTTCCATCTCGATGCGGTGGCGCTCGATGGCTGCGGCGCGGGTCTCCGGCGTCTCCAGGCTGATGCGGCCCAGCGCGCCCTGGCGATAATCCTGCAGCAGCACGTGCGCCGCCTTTTCGTAGTCGTAGTCGCCGCCGCGCACGCGGAACGCGCGGCGTTGCGCCACGCCCTCGATCACGCCGAAGCCGTCCAGGCCGTCCGTCTTGAAGCCGTAGCGGGCCGTCAGCAGTTGCGGGTAGCGCTGCAGCAGCAGGCCGCCCAGGAATTCCGCGACCTCTTCCTCGATCACGGCATTCGTGCCGATCGCGTGGCTGGCCGCCAGCATCAGGCCATCGCTTTCCATCTCGATCTTCGGCCACAGCATGCCCGGCGTGTCGACGAGCACCGTGAACTTGTCGAGATACAGCTTTTGCTGGGCCTTCGTGACGGCCGGTTCGTCGCCCACCTTCGCCACGCGCTTCTTCAGCAACGCGTTCATCAACGTGGACTTGCCGACGTTCGGGATGCCCATGATCATGATGCGCAGCGGCTTCGTCGGCACGCCGCGGTGCGGCGCGAGCGACTTGCACAGGTCCGGGAGGCGTGCCACGTCGGACGGCTTCTTGGTCGTCATCGGATACGCCGTCACGCCATCCTGGGCGTCGTACCACGCGGCCCAGGCGGCCGTGGCGGCGGGGTCGGCCAGGTCGGTCTTGTTCAAGACCTTCAGGCAGGGACGGTTGCGGAACTTGCGCAATTCTTCGACCATCGGATTGCTGCTCGCCTGCGGCAGGCGGGCGTCCAGGACCTCGATGACCACATCGGTGTTTTCCATCTGCTCCGCGGCCTGCTTGCGGGCGGCGGCCATGTGGCCCGGGAACCATTGAATCGACATAGCAAAAACTTTCAATATCTGCGTGCAACCCTCTATTTTACGCTAGTCCGCAGATATCGACGAATACCGAACGCTGCCCTGCTACCGTGTTGCTGGCATGCACTCGCTCGGCGGCAGCGGCGCGGTGGGATCGAACGCGGCGAGGCGCCCGCGCGCTTCCCTGAGATCCTTGGAAAATTCCGTCAGGTAGCGCGACCTTTCCTCGCTCTGCCATTCGGCATCCGAATAGCTTTTCGGCGGGTGGGCGGCCGCCGTCAGCACCTTGCCCTCCATGCGCGGCAACAGCGCGCGGTCGGGGTCCGTGTTTTCCTTCAACAGATAGCCGTCGACGTCGCGCAGCGTGAGGGGCGGCGCGGGCGACTGGTCGCGCAACAACTTGCCGAACATCGTCAGTCGGATGTCGTTCGGGCCGGGGCCGAGCACGTCGTTGAACGTCAACAGCGCGACGGGGTGGCCGCGAGCGTCGTCGACGCGGCCGTTGACGATGTAACGGCCGGGCATGCGCACGTCGAGCGGCAGGTGGAACACGAGCGAGCCTTCCTCGACGGCTTCGCGCGGCGCGCCGGCCCACACCGCGGGCAGTTCCGGCGTATAGATGACGTCGAACTGCACGAGTCCGTTCTTGCCGCCCACGTTGTAGCGCACCTCCGTGCGAATGGTGCCGTTGAACGACGCGAGCCCCGATTGCGCGGGCGCCAGGACGCCGGTGAAGGCGCCGTCGCCCGCCACCGGATCGGCGCCCGCACCATCGTCGGCAAAGGGAATGCTGACCTGCGGCGTCTGGCGCACACCGGCATAGGTGATGCCTTGCGCGAGGGCGCGCGTGACCACGAGCGGCAGCGTGTTGCCGTCGGCATCGATGGCGTGCAGCGAGAACGCCACCGATTCGCCCGACGCCATGTAGACGCGCGATTGCGACGTCTGCAAGCGCACACCCGTGTCGGCGCCGCCGCCGTCCATGTGCATCGGATTCGTCGAGGCGACGGGATCGTTGGGCCGGTTCTGGTCGGGATTGTCCGCCATCGGGCGCGAGCCGACGGGATACTGGCTGGACATGCGGTAGCTGCAATACGTGTGGTCGGCCAGTTGCACGTTCTCGACCAGCTGGCGGCGCCGGTTGGCGCGCTCGTCCGGCATGGGCAGGTCGTCCACCCGCACCTGGCCGAAAAACTGCGGTCCGCGCGGGGCCGGCGCCTGCGCGACCGCATGGACCGGGCCGGGTTCGCCGTGCTCGCCGGCGCTCCACACGAGCATGACCACGGCAGCGACGACGGCCAGCGCCAGCACGAGCCGGCGCCACGGCCGCGGTGCGGCACGCGGGCGTTCGGTGGGCCGCCGCGGACGCCGCGGCCCGCTGGGACGGTCAGAGGGCACTGTTCACCATCGCACTACGCACCACCGACACGATACCCTGCCAGTTGCCGTTCGTGTAATGGTTGTAGGCCTCGCTGTCGTCGCGCAACGACACCGAGTGGTAACCCCACTTCACGCTGCCACCCTGGTCCAGGTGCGCTCGCCGAGCGCGAGCTGGTCGTTACGCTCCCTGCGCTGCAGAGTCTGGACCGTGGTCCCCAGCAGCCTGCGGCCTGCCTGGTTCCCATTGTGCTTTCCATAATCACCATTGGACACATCTCCTCGCATTTGGTTCGACTAGAGTCGAGCTCCTCCACTCTTTTAGTCGGATGGTTGGGCTCGTCGCCCAAGTCGCCGTGCGCCGGTGTGGGGCAATGATGTGGTCGCCGTGGCTGACGGCTCAATCGACTTTAGAGAGGTGCCATATGCATGTCAATTGCGGCACGAGCCAGAATGGTGGCTCGTGGTTCAATATAATGTTCGACGGCGGCAAATCGAACGGTGCGTATCACCGCGTGGGCGGCGCGCACCGTGCGACGAACCCAACACCGCGTGTATAGCCGCCCACCCTACTGCGCGCTGTTCGCGACGGCGCCGCGCATCACGCCGACGATCCCGCCCCAGTTCCCGCGCGGGTAGTGATCGTAGTTCTCGCCATCGTCGCGGAACCAGACCCAGTGGAAGGTCCATTTCAGGCGGCCGCCTTCGGTCGGATCCGATGCCATGGTCAGGTCGTTGCAGAACCAGTCTCTGGGGTTGCAGTACGCCCCGCCCGACGAGCCGGAGACGGCACCCGCGCTGTGGTAGGCCTCGACCCCGTCGTCCTGGCCCGGCAGGAAGCCGGACGTCCAGTCGCCGGCGGCACCGGCCAACATGTAGAACCAGACGCCGCGCGTAACGTTGTGGTTGTACATGGCGCGTGCGGTGGAGACGCGCAGGTCCTGCACGAGCGGCTCCGACGTCGCCCACGCGCCGATGTCGGCCAGTTCCGAGCCGCCCCCTGAGCCCGCCGCCGAGGCAACCCATTTGATGTTCCAGCCCGTCTGCGCAGTGCCATTGCTGTTGCCGCACACGCCCGATGAGTTCGGCGTGGCGTTCTTCTTCATGCGCGCCGAGCCGCCGTAGTTCGCTAGGGTGTAGCCGATCAGCAGGTCGCCCGCGCTGTGCGTGGCGATATAGCACCAGTTGCTCCCGGTGCAGAAACAGTCGAGGGCGTTACGGAGGATGCCGCTCTGCGATGCGATGCTGCTGCGGCCGTCCCAGTTGACGGCCTTCTTGTTGATGCCCGCGTTGACCGTGGCCGGCCCCCAGTACGAAAAGTCGGCGTAATTGCCGACCTGGCCGCCGCCCGTGCGGCCGTTGATCCACAAGGTGTAATTGGTCGCCGAGGCTGCCCCGGCCAGCGTTAAGAGACACAGCGGCGCCAGCCGGCGCGGCAATTTCGTAAACAGGTTCGGCAGCGTCTTCATCATCCCTCCACTCGTCCATTTCGCGGAGGTTAGATACGGCGGCGTTGCGCGAGTTCGGCGGGTTCAGTCGAGTTCCGCAAGCGCCTTGACGTGGGCCACGACGCTGCGTCCCAGCGCCGACAGCGCATATCCGCCCTCCAGGCAACTGACGATGCGCCCGCCCGCGTAGCGTCGCGCGATGTCGGCGATCTGGTGCGTGATCCACGCGTAGTCCGCTTCGACGAGGGCCATGCCGCCCATGTCGTCTTCCTTGTGGGCATCGAAGCCGGCCGAGATGAAGACCATCTGCGGACGGAACGCGTGGAGCGCAGGCAGCCACTGTTCGGTGACGAGCTTGCGGACGACGTCGCCCCCAGTGTACGCCGGGACCGGCACATTGATACTCGTAGCGGTGATAGGTTCCGGCGCCGTGTACGGATAAAACGGATGCTGGAAGAAACTCGCCATCAGCACACGCGGATCGTCACGGAAAGATGCTGCCGTGCCATTGCCGTGATGAACGTCGAAATCGATGATGGCGACGCGTTCGAGCCCGTGCACATCGAGTGCGCGGCGCGCGGCGATGGCGACGTTGTTGAAGAGGCAGAAGCCCATCGGCGACTCCGGCGTCGCATGGTGGCCCGGCGGGCGGATGGCGCAGAAGGCGTTGGCGATCGTGCCGGCGATGACGGCATCCGTCGCGGCCACGGCGGCGCCGGCGGCGCGCAGGGCGGCGCGGTAGCTGTCCTTGCACAGCAGCGTGTCGCCGTCGAGCGGATAAAGTTCCCCGGCGGCCGCGGGCACGTTGTCGCGCACGCGGTCGAGCGCGGCCTGCGTGTGGTTGCGCAGGATGTCGGCCTCGTCCGCGAGCGGTGCGCTGACCTGCTCGACGAGGCCGTCCAGGCGCGACAGGATCAACTGGTCCTCGATGGCGCACAGGCGCCCCGGGCATTCGGGATGCCAGCTGCCCATGTCGTGCAGCGAGCAGTCCGGGTGGGTGTAAATGGCTGTACTCATGATTCGTAAGTGCGCGTGGTGCTCATCCGTACCGCACCTGCCCCCGTTCTCGCATAGAATCGTCGGGAAGGCATGTCGACGCCGGCATATCAAGATTGCAAACAGCGCTAATCTACCACGCCTGCGCGCACTGCCGCCCCTGAACGACGACCGGAAGCCATCCATGTTCAATAAATTGCATGCCGCCGCGCGCCAGGTCAGCCAGATCGTGGTCGGCAAGGACCAGCAGGTTCGCCTCGCCCTGACCTGCCTGCTGGCCGGCGGGCACCTGCTCATCGACGACGTGCCCGGCGTCGGCAAGACGACCCTCGCCCATGCGCTGGCGCTGGCGCTGGGCCTGAAGTTCAACCGCGTCCAGTTCACCAGCGACCTGCTCCCGGCGGACGTAGCGGGCATCTCCGTCTACGAGCGCGAGAAAAACGGCTTCGTGTTCCACCCAGGCCCCATCTTCGCCCAGGTGCTGCTGGCCGACGAGATCAACCGCGCCACGCCCAAGACCCAGTCGGGCCTGCTGGAAGCGATGGAAGAGCGCCAGGTCACGACGGACGGCGTCACCCGGCCGCTGCCGGAACCCTTCTTCGTCATCGCCACGCAGAATCCGGCGCACCAGGTCGGCACGTTCCCGCTGCCGGAATCCCAGCTCGACCGCTTCCTGATGTGCCTGTCGCTCGGCTATCCGGACCCGGCCGCCGAGCGCGCCCTGCTGATGGGCGAGGACCGGCGCGCCATGCTGAAGACGATCGTCCCCGTGATGCGGCCGGAAGAGCTGATCGATGCCCAGCGCTCGCTGCGCGCCATCCACGCCTCAAGCGCGCTGATCGATTACCTGCAGGCGCTGGCCCAGGCATCGCGCGCGGGCAAGCTGTTCGCGGAAGGCCTGTCGCCGCGCGCCACGCTGGCCCTGCTGCAGGCGGCGCGCGCGTGGGCCGCGCTGGAAGGCCGCGACCACGTGATCCCGGAAGACGTGCAGTCCCTGCTCGTACCCGTCTGCGCGCACCGGCTGCGGCCGCTGCGTTCGGCGCAGGGCCAGGCGATGGCCAGCCGCGACCTCGTCCTGCAACTGCAGAAGTCGGTCCCCGTCTGATGACCGGCATGGCCGACACGGCGGGGAGCTGGCTGGCCCGCAAGCGCGCGCTGTGGCGCTCGCGGGCGACAGCGCGCGACCGCGGCAGCGTGCTGCTGAGCCAGCGGCGCGTGTACATCCTGCCCACGCGCGCCGGACTCGGCTTCTGCGCGCTGCTGCTCGTCCTGCTGGTCGGCTCGATCAACTACAACCT
>NZ_JBFUDR010000231.1:0-10592 GCF_056404615.1 Massilia sp. P2_C2
CAGGTTCGCGAAGGGTTGCGCGTGGGCGTCGCGGTGGATGGTGCGCAGCCAGGGCTGCCCGTCGTCGTCCAGCCAGTCCGGATCCGAATACTTGATGCGATTGAACTGCTTCTTCAGTGCCATCGCATTTGGTTTCTGGCCGGCAGCGACCTGGCGGTTCCACTCGGCGAGCGCCCAGTTCCAGACGCGCCGGGCGGTACCGGCAGCGCGCGCGAAATAGTCGCGCTGCGCAGGTGTCGGATCGAGTCGGAGCCGGTGGGACAGGAGCATGATCGTGGATTCCGTTCAGTAGGGCGTTGGACCAAAGCATGCTGAACAAGTTCCAGGTGTCGTCAGAGCATGTGCGCGGTCGGTGCACCTATCGACACATTCGAGCACCAACTCTATGGCTAGCGTCGCGTAAGTTTGGAAGAACGGCAATGTCACGATTGTGACAATACGCTAATTTCCGAATGCGCAAAGCCTGATATGGTAGAAGCATGTGTCAACCAGCGCGCCCAGGATCATGGAATTCCAATTACAACTGCACCGTTCGCTTGTTGTATTGTCGCAGCGCGGCCTGCCGCGCCATCGTTACGAACCGCCGCTGTTCCGGCTGCTGTGGAAGATCGGCATCCAGGTGCCGCCGCCGCATTACATGGGCTTCGCGAAAGTCGCGGTGTCCTTTGGCGCCTGGTTCGCAGTCATCTGGGGGAGCCTGATATGGCTGCTGATGTGGTCGCGGCAGGGCCGGGGCCCGGCCGACGACGCGCTCGCGGCAACCGTCGCGGGCGCCTGTTTCGGCCTGCTCATGGCATGGTTCTACGAGCGCGACCGCAGGAAGTTCTCGCTGCCCGCATGGGAATCGTTCGGTCGCGGATGACGGCGCATCCGCTTGCGGGGTCAGGCCAGGCCGGCCGGCAGCGCCGCCATCACCTCGGCAACGCCGATCTTGTCGACCCAGTCGTCGCGCCGGGCCACGGTGATGACGGTGCTGTTGTGCCTGTCGATCGGCGCCCATTCCGGATTCTTTTGACGCATCAGGGCGATGACGGGCACGTGCACGGCGTTCGCCAGGTGCATGACGGCCGTCTCGACCGAGATGATCAGCTTGCACAGGCTGAGGATGGCCGGTAGCTGGAAGAAATTGTCCTCGGCGCTGAACAAATGGGTGCGCGCGAGGTCCTGGTCGGCGAACAGGGCGCGGGCGTTCGCCAGGTCTTCGGGGACGACGTTGACGATGAAGCCGGCGTCGCGCCACGCAGGTTCCTGCCGCATCSTGCGGATCAGTTCGATGATCCGTTCCAGCGGCCAGCAGCGCTCGACCGATTTCGAGTACGCATTCACGAATACGATCTTCGTCCCCGTGGCGCCTTCGAACCCCCAGGCGGCGAACTGCTCGCGCGCGTAATCCATCCAGCGCGTGGGGATGGACAGCACGGGATAGCGGGCCTCGGGCGGGATCGTGATGCCGAATAATTGCGTGAACCAGTCGGCGTAGATGTCGCTGATGTGCTGCTCCGGATGCGATGCCGCGCTGTAGGCGGGAATGAAGGCGTCCAGCTTGCGATAGATGAGATGCTTGACCAGGTCGTAGGGCCGCACGCGCTTCTTCTGGCCCACGACGAAGCCGTACGGACTGATCTTGCGCGCCAGGCTCGCATACTTGTGCCGGTCCAGCACGGAGAGCGACACGACGATCGGATAATCCTGGCGCTGCGCTTCCCGCAGCGAAGCCTCGTACAGTGCCGGGCTGTAGGTTTCGTTATAGACCTTGTCGAAATACGGGCACTCGGCCAGCCAGTCGTACAGCGCGTATTTTTTCAGGTGCGGCCAGTCCGCGGCCCGGCTCGTGCGGCGGCGCTCGTCGACCCACAGGTGGATCTTCACGTGCGGGAAGGCGCGCGCGAACGCGGCGAAGCAGCTCTGCAGGTAAGTGAAGTCGCCCAACGCCAGGTGGACGATGAACAAAATCTTGTCGGAACGGGCCAGCAGCGCGCGGTCGACCAGCGCCGTGTGGGCGGGCATGTCCGCCAGCCGGTTCGTGTCGGCCACCGGATCGGCTTGCTGGAAATCCATGGATGCGTCCGGGTGCGCCCGGCCGCGCCAGCCGTCCAGGTTCAACGTCTGTTCACTCGGGATTTTCATGGTTCAAGACAAAAGCACAAGGTCATGTGGGACGTTCCGTGAACAGTAAAGACGTTAGCGACGCCCGGATTGTAGAGGGCGGAGGGCTGGGACGCAAAGAGCGGTGCTGTAAAGTTGGGTAAAGCTTGTGTGAATTGCATGCCGCGTCATGCGGTAAGGCTGATCAGTCAATATTGTATTTCGTCAGTCCGCCAGATTGCATGCGCGCGAAGCATTGTTCAGGTTACAAGTTGTAACCACGTCACCACGGCCGGCATTGCCGGTCGTGGTGGGCTTGTTGCAAATTTGATACAGTGCGGTCCGACGTCAGCCGAGATTGCTGCCGCGGATCTTGCTCAGGTCGGTATCGCCGCCCGCATTGCCGGGACGCGGATCCAGGCTGCCGCCCGCGCCACCTCCCGGCATGGCGCTGCCCGTGCCCGTGCCCGTGCCCGTGCCTGTGCCTGTGCTAGTACCTGAGCCTGAGCCTGAGCCGGCATAACCGGCGCCCATCGAGCCCGTGCCGGCACCCGAACCTGTCGTGGCACCCGCGCCGGCGCCGCCGACCATGCCGCGCATCGCCACGTCCGGCCCCATGCTGGGTGCCCCCGGGCGCGTCGGGTCGGTGCCGTAGAAGCTGTGGATGTGCTGGGCCCATTGCGCATCGGCCATGTCGGGCCAGGCGTGCTTGTCGAAGCCGGGCGCGTTCTGCAGCTGCTGCTTGTCGATGTCGAGCACGAAGCGCTTGTTGACGGTGTCGAGGTGCAGGGCTTGCCAGGGCACGGCGAACAGCTTGTCGCCCATGCCCAGGAAGCCGCCGAAGGACAGCACGGCGTAGGCGACCTGGCCGGTCTGCATGTCGAGCATGATTTCCTTGATGTCGCCCAGGTC
Source organism: Massilia sp. P2_C2 (assembly GCF_056404615.1). Classification (NCBI taxonomy): domain Bacteria; kingdom Pseudomonadati; phylum Pseudomonadota; class Betaproteobacteria; order Burkholderiales; family Oxalobacteraceae; genus Massilia; species Massilia sp. P2_C2. Next base: position 2,998 of record NZ_JBFUDR010000231.1, read on the forward strand.
GTCGTCGGCGGCGTTGACGACGCTGTCGCCGATCAGGGTGTCGGCACCCATCAGCGCCGGGCCGGGGCCGGTGCGCTGGCCGGTGTCCTTGTACATGCCATATTTGTCACGATCTGCGTAGCTCATCTCGTCCTCCTGATGTCGATGATTGCAGGGCCGTCGGGGCGGCAATCCGTTCAGGGTAGAGGGATCATCCGGCACGCGCTTGCGTTCACTCAATCGTGCCCGATCATGGCTGGACGATCGCGCGGATGCCTTCCCGACCGGGATCATGTTAGTCCCAATCGGGATCGCGATACGCCCGCTTGGCGCCGTGCCGGGCGTTCAGTCCAGGTCGGACGCGTCGTGCCGCTCCGGCACCTGTTCCTCGGGCTTGCCGCGCACGCGGTTGACCTTGCGGCCGCGGACCACGGCCGGCCGCGCGCCCACCTCGTCGGCCCAGCGGCGCACCTGCTGGTACCGGTGCACGGACAGGAAGTCTGCAGCGTCGTACAGCTCGCCCAGCACGAGGCCGCCGTACCACGGCCAGATCGCCATGTCGGCAATCGTGTACGCGTCGCCCGCGACGAAGCGGCGCTCGGCCAGCAGGCGGTCGAGCACGTCCAGCTGGCGCTTCGTCTCCATCGCGTAGCGGTTGATCGGGTATTCCAGCTTTTCCGGCGCGTACGCGTAGAAGTGGCCGAAGCCGCCGCCGACGAATGGCGCCGAGCCCATCTGCCACATCAGCCAGTTGAACGTCTCGGTGCGCGCCGGAATCTCCTTGGGCAGGAAGGCGCCGCCGAATTTTTCCGCCAGGTAGACGAGGATCGAGCCGGACTCGAACACGCGCACGGGCGTGGCGCCGCTGCGGTCGACGAGGGCCGGGATCTTGGAGTTCGGGTTGATCTCGACGAAGCCGCTGCCGAACTGGGCGCCCTCGTTGATGCGGATGAGCCAGGCATCGTATTCCGCGCCCGCGTGGCCGGCGGCCAGCAGTTCCTCGAGCATGATCGTGACCTTTTGCCCGTTCGGCGTGCCCAGCGAATACAGTTGCAACGGATGCTTGCCGACCGGCAGCTCCAGCTCGTGGGTCTTGCCCGCGACCGGACGGTTGATGCTGGCGAAGGCACCGCCCGACGGCGTCGCCGGGGACCAGACTTTCGGCGGGACGTACGGGGTCGTGAACGGGTTCGTATGGTCGGCCATTGCGCATCTCCTCTGTGACTCGGTGGAGAAGCGATGATGCCCGAAACGCCGGCTTTTTGCCGGCCGCTGAGTAGGGTGGGCACWGGGTGCCCACCCTACTCAGCGCAGCAGCTTCAGCCCCGGCGGCAGCGCGTCGCCGAACATGCGCGTGCGGCTTTCCTGGTCCAGCTCGACGACGTCGCGCACTTGCGCAGACCAGCTGGCCGGCGCGCCCACGGCCGCCAGGCGTTGCAACACCTGCGCGCGCAGCGTCTCGTCGATGTCGCGCGTGCGGTCGCCCGTCCTGCGTGCGATGTGGGCGGCGGCGAAGCCGGCCGGTTCGATCCGCTTCCAGTCCAGCCGCATGAGTTCCGTGAGCCAGCGTCCGGCCGCTTCCGCCGGCGCCACCTCGTGCGCGCTGCCGTGCATCGGTGCGCGAGTGCCCACGCGCGCGAGTGCCCACAGATAGCGCGCATAGGTGGCGGCCGATTTCGCATCGGGCTTGGGCGAGGACGGCACGCGCATGATGCGCCCGACCATCCAGTCCCCGATCTCGGCCTTGTACGCGGCCGGGATGCGTTCCAGCGACGCGCCCAGGCGCAGCATGTCGTCCTCGCTGCCGTCGACGAGCGTGGCGGGACGCTGCGCGCGGTCGGCCGGTTCGGCCTGCAGGTTGAAGGCGAAGTCGTCGAGCAGGCGCAGTTGCGCTTCCGTCGACAGGCCGCCCGCCACGCGCCGCCACAGGGTCCACCATTCGGCGCGCACCTGGCTGTCCTTGAAGTACTGGGCGCCCGCCGGGAACAGGGCCCCCAACTGCTGGATGCGCCAGTCGTCGAGCGGATCACCGAAGCCCGGCCGCAGGCACCAGCCGGCCAGGTTCAGCCACACGCGTTCGTGCTCGGCCGAGCGGCGCCGGCCCTTCGCCCGTTCCATCAGGACGTCGAACAGGCGGCGCAGCAACGGCGTCTCCCACCGGTCGCGGCCGCCCAGCACGTGTTCGAGCGCGCCGCGCAACTGCCGCACTTCGCGCACCTCGACCTGCTGGTTGCGCGCGCCGAAGATGCGGTCGATGCGCTTGACGGCCTCGTCGAGCTGCGGATGCGGGGCCTCTGCCGCCGGCGCGTCCTCTTCGGCGCGCAGCTGGAATTCCAGGCGCCAGCGCTGGCCGCTGCCATCCTCGGCCACGCAGAACATCTCCAGCGTGCCCAGTTCGGACAATGCGGCCGCGAGCCGCACGGGAATTTCGCTACCTCTTGTCCCCGTTTTGGCATCCCCCGCGCGCGGCTCCGTGGCGCGCAATACGGTCGCAATTGTGGGTAGGCGCACGACGTCGGTTGGATCGAGATCGACGAGATCGCCCGCCGCGGACGCGCCGGCCACGGCAGACACCAGGTGGAAGCGCACGGGCCGGCCCACGCGCAGCGCGAAGCTGCGTTCCGTCAGCGTGATCTCTTCGCCGGCCCGGGCGCCGCGCGGCAGCACGCACACGGCGCTCAGTTTGCCATCCTTGCGTTCGCCCTGGCCTTCGTCCAGCAGCAGGTAATAGCTGCGCGCCGACCCGCTCTCGATCGCGGGCGCGAGGCCGGCCCGCGCGAGCGAATACGCGACGGCGCCGCGCGCGACGGCCACGTCCGGATCGGCATTGTGCAGCACGCGCACCGGCGCGCCACGCCACGCGGACAGCAGGTCGGCCAGGCGCCGCGCCAGCGCTGCGCCGCGGAACACGCCGCCGTTCAGCAGCAGCGTGTCCGGCACGGGCAGGCGGCCGTCGTCGGCGATGCCCAGCGCTTCCCGCGCCGCCTGCGCATGCTGGCGCAGGAAGCCGGCGAGATGGCGCGTGATGGCCGGGTCGCTCGCATACGGCAGGCCGAATTCGACGATGCCGGTCCGGGCCCGCTGCGGGCCTTCCTGTGCGGCGTTGAGCGGAAAGAAGCCGTCCAGCACGATGCGTTCGACGTCGTCCTGCGTGAGTGCCGCCGAGCGGCTGGCGCCGACGAGGCGCGAGCCGCCGCCGAGCAAGGTGACGTTCACCTGGTCGGGCGCGTCCGACGCCAGCAACTGTTCCTTGGCGGCGCGGCAGCGTTCCGTCAGCTGCGCGAGGCGGCCGGCCGACAGGCGCTGGCCGTCCTGCCCGCCAAGACGCGACTCGGCCAGGTGGGCGAGGGCGAGATCCATGTTGTCGCCGCCGAGGATCAGGTGGTTGCCCACGCCGATGCGCGTCAGCGCAGGTTCGCCATCCTTCAGCTCGACCTTGACCAGCGTGAAGTCGGTGGTGCCGCCGCCCACGTCGGCCACGAGCACCAGCTTCGCATCCGCGAGGTCGGGGCCCAAGGTGGCACGGTGGCGCTGCAGCCAGTCGTACAGCGCGGCCTGCGGCTCTTCCAGCAGGCGCACATGAGGCAGTCCCGCGAGGCGCGCCGCTTCCAGCGTGAGGGCGCGCGCGCCTTCGTCGAACGAGGCCGGGATGGTGAGGACGATCTGCTGGTCTTCCAGCGGCCGTTTGGGGTGCTGCGTATTCCACGCCGCGCGCAGGTGGGCAAGATAGCTGGCGCTGGCCGCCAGCGGCGACACCTTGGGCACGTCGTCCGGCGCGCCCCACGGCAGGATAGCCGCGGTGCGGTCCACGCCCGGATGCGACAGCCAGCTCTTCGCGGAGGCGACGAGGCGCCCCGGCGATGCCGCGCCCAGCGTCCGCGCGAGACGGCCGACCGCGACGCGCGCCACGCCGCCCACGTCCGGCTGTTGCCACGGCAGTTGCAGGGCGTCTTCGGCGAGTTCGCCGTCGAGCGGGTGGTAGCGGCTCGACGGCAGCAGCGGCGCGGTGTCGACCTCGCCGGGCGCCACCAGTTGCGGGATGGCGAACGTGGCGACGTGTTCCGATCCGGCGTCGGCAAAGGCCAGCACCGTGTTGGTGGTGCCGAGGTCGATGCCGACGCGGGCTGCTGGCGTGCGGGTCACTGCTCGGTGCTGCGGACGTCGAACTCGACCTTCCAGCGCTGGCCGTCACGGGCGACGGCCACCAGTTCCAGCGTGCCGGACTCGGTGGCCACCGCGTGCAGCTTCACCTGCACCACGTCGCCCGGCGTGCGGCCTTCCGCCGGCAAGGTCGCCTGGATCTCGTTCAATTCCTGCAGCTCGTCCTGGCTCCACGATTCGAGCACGGTGCCGATATGGTCCTGGCGGCGCACGCTCGAACCGAAGAAGCGGAAGTGCACGGGCTCGCCGACGACGAGGCCGAATTCCTGGCCCGGCAGTTCCAGCTCGGTGCCTTCCTCCATGCCGAACGGCGCCACGCACAGCGCTTCCAGCGGCGGCTCGAAGCCGGGGATCGCGGGCATCGCCGATTCGACGCCGACGTAGTACGACCGGGCCGTGCCGCCGCGGATGCGCACGCCGCCACCGCGGCGCGCATAGCCGTAGTAGGCGGCGCCGCGCGCGACGGCCAGGTCGAGGTCCGCGCCTTCCAGCATGCGTGCCGGTTCCGCGCCTTCCATGGTCAGCCAGTCGTTGAGGGTGTCCATCACGCGCTTGGCCAGGATGTCCGACTTGAACACGCCGCCGTTGAACAGCACGGCGCTCGGGTGCAGGAAGGTGTGGGCCGGATCGACGTTGCCGTCAAAACCTTCCAGCTCCGCCGTCGCGCCGGCCTGGCGGCCGAGGAAGGCGGCCAGGTGGCGCGTGATGGCGGCGTCCTGGGCGTATGGCAGGCCGACCTGCGTCAGGCCGGCGCGCGTGCGCACGGCCGGGCGCGCGCTGGAGTCTATGCGCGGGAAGAAGCCGTCCGTGATGAACGTCGTGACTTCGTCGCGCGTGAGCTCCGTGCGGATCGAGCCGCCGATCAGCTTCGAGCCGCGGCTCGGCACGACGATCGGCCACGTGGTCGCGTCGGCGTCCGCCAGCAGGTGTTCCTTGGCGCCGCGGCAGGCATAGGTCAGGGCGCGCATCTGCCACGCGTCCAGCTGGGTGCCGTTGGCCTGCAGCTTGCGCGCGACGAGGTGGGCGAGGGCGAGGTCCATGTTGTCGCCGCCCAGCAGGATGTGGTCGCCGACGGCGACGCGATGCGGTTCCAGGTTGCCCTCGCGCTCGAGGATCGCGATCAGCGAGAAGTCGCTCGTGCCGCCGCCGACGTCGACGACCAGCACGATGTCGCCGGCTTTCACCTGCTTGCGCCAGCGCCCGCCGCTGCCCTGGATCCAGCTGTACAGCGCGGCCTGAGGCTCTTCCAGCAGGGTGGGGTTGCCATAGCCGGCGCTGCGCGCGGCTTCCGCCGTCAGTTCGCGCGCGGCCGGGTCGAAGGACGCCGGGATCGTCACGGTGACGGCCTGCTGGTCGAACGGCGCGTCGGGATGCTCGGCATTCCACGCGGCCTTCAGGTGTTCGAGGTAGCGCGTGGAGGCCGCGAGCGGCGACACGCGCTCGACTTCTTCCGGTGCATCGGTCGGCAGGATGGCGGCGCGGCGGTCCACGCTCGGGTGGCTCAGCCAGCTCTTGGCCGACGACACGAGGCGGATCGGCGTGCTTGCACCGCGCGAACGGGCCATCTCACCAACAACATAGGACTGCGCGGGTGCGGCCTCGCCATTCGTCCACGGCAGCGCGAGGTCGCCCGGCGCCAGCTCGTCCGGGTGCGGCAGGTACAGGAACGAGGGCAGCAGCGGCAGCGGCTCGACGGTGCCGGGACCGCTCAGCTGCGGGATGCCCAGCACGCCCTGGTCGGCTTTTTCGCCATCGCTGGCTTGCAGGTCGACGTACGACAGCGCACTGTGCGTCGTGCCCAGGTCGATGCCGATGGCGTAGCGGGCTTCGTTGGTTTGGATATCACTCACAGTTCCACCTCCGCGGGGGCGATGACGCTGGCGTCGTGTTTATCCGCCAGCTGCGGCAGGCGCACGTCACGGGCGCGCCAGCCGCGGTGCGACAGGGTGCCGTTGAACGGCGCCTTGCCGACCACGTTGCCGGTCAGGCGCACGCTGGCGGCGTCGAAGCCTTCCGGCAGCGTGATGCGCGTGCCTTCCAGCTCGCCGCGCACGGGCTCGATGGTGAAGTGCTCGCGCAGCACGCGCGCGCAACCTTCGTGCACGAGGCGGGCGGCGGCGCCGATGTCGGCATCCGCATAGACCGTGATGTTTTCGTTGGCGAAGTCGATCAGGCGCGCCTCGCGCTGCAGGAGGCCCAGCAGCTGCAGGGCGGCGTCCGGCGTGGCGATGCGCAGCGGGGCCGGTGCGGGCGCCGGGGCCGGCTTCGGTTCGGGTTTTGGTGCGGGTGCGGGAGCAGGCGCGGCGATGGGGCCGACCTGGTCGTCGCGCACGCGCGCGGCGAACTCGGCATCGCCCAGGGTCTTGAAGAAGGCGCCGAAGGCAAGGGACAGCCGGCTCCAGAAGGATGGCAGGTTGGTCGGTTGGCTCATGTTCTTGTGTCGTACGGTGATTGGCAGGCCCGCCGCCGGGGGCTGCCCGGGCGACGGTTCGTCAAAGGGCGCATGATACCAGCTAGACTGTAATCAGTTCGACAACGGCGTCGATTTGGCGGGTTCAGGCGGCCGCGCCGTCGTCCGCGGGAAACTCGGCAGCGAGGGCCACCAGTGCGCGTGCAACCACCTCGAAATCGTCCAGTCCGCGCTTGATGATGGTCACCAGCGCGGGCAGCGGGGCGGCCTGGTGGTCCCATTCGGCGCGGCAGAACTCGCCCGTGCGCTTGAGATCCTCGGCCAGTGCCGGGTCGATCCAGCCGTGCCCGGCCAGCAGCGTCATGACCTCGCGCTCGTCGTGCGCCGGGCCCAGGCCGCGCTCGGCCAGTACGTAATCGCCCATTTCCACGGCGGCCTCCCAGGCGCGGATCACGTTCAGCGTGGCCGCGTCCTGGCGCGTGATGTCGCCCACGAAGGTGGTCGGATCCTTCTCGTATTCGTCGCGGGCACGCTTGCAGCAGCGCTCGATGGTGCCCGTCTTGCTGATCAGCAGGTCTTGATCCATGGTTCCCTCTCTGCGGGACGTGGAGGGCCCGCTTCAAGGGATAACTTACAACAAGAACAACATGGCTGCCGCACAAGTGGGGCCGGCGCTATGAACCTGTCTCGGGATGCGCAGACCGGTGGGCGGCTTTTTGTCGGTCAGGCCCTCGGCCTGACCGACTCCACGCGTTCAACGTTCGCCGGCACGGGCGCGACATATCCGGCGTCGCGTATCACCGCGTGGGCAGCGGCTGCTTTGCGGCAGCGCTACCGTTGTTGGTGGAGCTGCCCACCCTACGCGAGCAGGCGGAAACTCCCCACCGCCCCGTTCAATGCCTCGGTCTGGTCCTGCAGCGACGCCGCCGCGGCAGCGGCTTCCTCGACCAGCGCCGCATTCTGCTCGGCGACGGCTTCCATCTGCCCGATGCTGGCGTGGACTTGCAGGATGTCCGCGCTTTGTTCGCGGCTGGCCGTGCTGATG
>NZ_JBFUDR010000232.1:0-10582 GCF_056404615.1 Massilia sp. P2_C2
CGCCCAGGTTGGCGTTGCCGCGCGACAGGCTGGCGATCATGCCCGAGGCCGGGTCGCGCTTCATCCTGTCGCAGAACGCCTGCACGCCGCTGACGTAGCACTGGTTGATCTCGTAGGCCGCCGTCAGGGCCGTGATGCGGTTCTCGACGTGGATGTCGAAATAGTCCAGCGCGACCGAGGCGCCGTTCAGCCAGCCCGGGCTGTAGACGAGGCCGAAGGTTTTCGTCGTCGCCGTTTCCGGTTGCAGCGCGGCGTTGCCGGCGCCGGCGTTGAACGGCGACGGCGTCTGGCCGCCGCCGGCCGGAACCGGGGTGCCGGCCTGGTTGACCTGGCGGAAGCCGGCCGGCACGCCGGCGGCGGCGCAGCGGGCGGCGACGGCCGGGGTCCGGGACGCTTCGCCGTACTGGCTGTCGCACGGATCCAGGTACGAGTCGTACGCCTGCTGGCCGCCGCCGAACGTGTCACCCACGGTCGGGGCGCGGAAGCCCTGGGCCCAGGTGCCGCGGGCCAGCAGGTCGCGCACTGGCTTCCACATCACGCTGGCCTTGCTGTTGGTCGTGTTGCCGAAGTTGCTGTAGTCCGAATGGCGCGATGCGAGGTCGACACTCAGCAGTTGCGCGAACGGCAGGCTTTTCAATAACGGGACATTGAGTTCCAGATAGGCTTCCCGCACCGTATAGCTGGCGACCGTGGGATTGCCGGCCAGGTCGGTCGACAGGCCAGCCTGTTCGAGCGGCCCCGGACGGTCGTAGCCGCTGACGGTGCGGCGCTCGAGACCGGCCGCCATGCCGACGGCACCGGCCGGCAGGGTGAACAGGTCGCCCGTGACGTCGGCGGTGGCGTTGTTGATCGTCGAGCCATACGTGGCGTGGCCGGTCGACTGCACGTAGTTCAGGGCGGCGGCGGTCGATGCCGATGGGCCGCCCAGGATGTTGAACGGTACGCAGTCCGCCAGCGGGATCGGGCTCGCGGCGGTACCGCATTGCACGACGCCTGCCGCGTTCATGAACGACGGCCCCAGCGCCTTCTTGAGGTTCGGCAGGTTCAGGTGGCCGCTCGCCACCACGGCACCCGCGATGAGGCTGTGGTTGTAGCCGAGGTCCCAGGTCCAGGCCTTGTCCAGCACGCGGAAGCCGCCTTCGAGCCTGGCGTCGACGTGCACCGTGCGGTTGTCGTTTCCGATCACGCGCGGCAGTTCGGTCGTGCGGCGGTAGAAGAACAGGTCCTGGCCGTTGCCGGCACCGGCCACCTGGTTGCCGTACGGGTTGTAGTAGCTATCCTTGTCGATATAGATCGGGAACTTGTTTTGCGCAGCAGAAAAGAATGGAAAGCCGGCGGCCTGGCGCGACGAGTCGCGGTCCGCGACCATTGCCGTGCCCGTGAAACGCAAGTCGTACGGCAGCGCGATGCTGCCTTTGGTGAAGACGGACGCCAGCCGGGTCGGCTGCGTGTACATCATCTGGGACGTCGAATTGAAGGTGTCGGCGTCGGCGCCCGCATAGTTGTGGTAGTTGGCCGGATCGCGCGCATCCGCACCGGTACCGTCGCCCAGCGTGGAGCCGGTATGGTTGAGGATCTGGTTGAAGCCGCTGGGGGCGCCACCGGCGCCCACCTGGCGGATGCGGCCCCACGGACTGGTGCCCAGGCCGGCGCTCGGGTGGCCCGGCCCGAACTGGGTGGCGGTGATGGCGCGGTCCTTCGCCCAGACGGCGCCTTCCTCGGTGTACGTCAGGCCGAACATCAGGTTGGCCTTCCCGTCGCCCGCTCCATAGCTGAGTGCATAGTCCTTCTTGCGGTCGTCGCCTCCCTGGTTGCGGCCGGCGTAGGCGCTCGCCAGGCCGCCCTGCATGGTCTTTTTCAGGATGATGTTGACGACGCCGGCGATCGCATCCGAACCATAGATCGACGAGGCGCCATCCTTCAGGATGTCGATGCGCTCGATCATCGCGGCCGGGATGGTCGACAGGTCCGTGTAGCCCAGCACCGTCGCGGTCCAGCGCTTGCCGTCCACGAGCACCAATACCCGGTTTGCACCCAGGTTGCGCATGTTGACGTACTGGCCGCCCTGTTCGCGGAACGACAGCAGCGTGGAACCCTTCGAAAACGCCGGGGTGCCGGCGGCCGGCAGGTTGTTGAGGATGTCGCCGACGGTGACGAGGCCCGTCCTCTGGAGCTGTTCCTGGGTGATTACCTGGACGGGTTGTGCCGTTTCGAGGTCGACCTGGCGGATGCGCGAGCCCGTCACTTCGACGCGCTGCATCGGGTCCGCGGATTGTGCTTGCGCCACGGCGGTCAGCGCGTTCAGGGCAACGGCGACGGCCATTGCGATCTTGCTACGACGATGCATGGGTTCTCCGATACGACTCGTACGTTGGCGTGCTGCCCACGGCGGACTTATGCACTAGTTGCCAAATAACAAGTAAATGTATCAGATCATTCCATATTGACAGCTGTCAACTTGTAAATATGTTTTTTGCATGATGGCGAAAATAAAACAACATTTTTGCAAATGAACACGCTGCGGTGGCAACGTGTCAGACGTGGAAGCAGGCATGCCACAGGCGGACGACGACGTCCGCGTGCGCCGCCACGAGACTGCGTTCGACGCGCGCGTTGTCCTGCCCCTGCAGCCGGATCTGGTGTTGCAGGCGGCGCATGGCCCGGTACGCGGCGGACGCGCCGTCGGCCAGTCCGGCGTCGATGAGGCCCAGCGCGCCGCACCGTTTCAGCAGGGCGATGTTGCCGACGTTCGCCGTCAGCTCCGGGTACGCCGACGCATGGCGCAGCACGAGGTACTGGACGATGAATTCGATGTCGATCATGCCGCCTTCGTCGTGCTTCAGGTCGAAACGGTCGTCGCGTGGCGGGTGCGCGTCGCGCATGCGCTGGCGCATCTTGACGACCTCGTCGCGCAGTTCCGCCTCGCGGCCCGAGCGGTCCTGGCGCAGCACCTGTTCGCGGATCGCCTCGAAGCGGGCACCGATGGCGGCATCGCCGGCGCAAAAACGGGCGCGAGTGAGGGCCTGGTGCTCCCAGATCCACGCGGATGACTGCTGGTAGCGTTCGAACGCGCCCACCGACGACACGAGCATGCCGGACGCGCCGTCCGGACGCAGCGCCGTGTCGATGTCGAAYAGGATGCCGGCCGGGGTATGYGTCGTCATCCACGTGATGAAGCGCTGGGCCAGCCTGGCGTAGTTGCCGGGGGCGTCCTGGTCGTCGTCGTCGAACAGGAAGATCACGTCCAGGTCGGAGACATAGCCGAGTTCCTTGCCGCCCAGCTTGCCGTAGGCGATCACGGCGAAGCGCGGCACCTCCACGTGGCGCGAAGCAATGGTGCCCCAGGCGCGCCGCACGACTTCGCATACGATCAGGTCGGCCAGCGCCGACAGGTGGTCGGCCAGGCGTTCGACCGACAATTCGCCGGCCAGGTCCAGCGCCAGCAGGCGGAACATCTGGGCGTGGTGGGCTTCGCGCAGGATGTCGAGCTGGCGCTCCGTGTCACCCGTGGCCGCGTCGAGCTGGGCCGCGAGGCTGGCCGCCAGCGTGGGCAAGTCCTCGGCGGCGTTGCCGCGGTCGTCCAGCAACTCGTCCAGCAGGATCGGATGCTGGGTGAGGAAGGTGGCGGCCCAGCCGGACGAATTGATCATGCGCAGAACCCGCTCCAGCGTATGCGGATATTCCGTCAGCAGCGACAGGTAGGCGGAGCGTCGGGCAATGGCTTCGAAGAAATCGAGCAACCGGCCCAGGGTGGCCGCGTGACTGCCGTGTCCGGCGTCGGCGACGATGGCCGGAATCTGCGTCAGCGCCGTGTTGACGAGGGCGACGAGGCGCTGGCGGCTGGCTTCCGGCAAAGTCTGCAGCCGCGGCGCCTGCCAGGTGGCGACGAGGCGGTTCGCCCCGGCCTGGGGATCGTCGAAGCCGAGGGCGGCCAGGCGGTCGGCGATGGCGTCGCTGTTGTCCGGATCGGAAAGCGATGCATCCGGATCGACGGCGTCGGCGCCGGCCGCCTTGTCGGCGAAGATCGCATCGAACTGGGCGGCGACGAAGGCACGCCAGGCGTCCAGGCGGGCCAGCAGTGCCGCTGCGTCGGCCATGCCCATCATCCGGGCGACGGTATTCCTGTCGTCCGGTGACACGGGCATCGTGTGCGTCTGGGCATCTTCCAGGTATTGCAGGCGGTGTTCCAGGTTGCGCAGGAATGCATACGCTTCGAGCAATTGCTCGACAGTGTCTGCGGCCAGCAGGTCGCGCTCGGCCAGCAGGCGCAGTGTCTTGCGCGTGGAGCGTTCGCGCAGCGCCGGGTCGCGGCCGCCGCGGATCAGCTGGAAGACCTGGGCGAGGAATTCGATCTCGCGGATGCCGCCGCGGCCCAGCTTGACGTTCTGGTTGCGCTCCGGATGCAGGCGTTCCTGGCGGTTGACCTCGGCGCGGATCTGGGCGTGCATGTTGCGGATCGCGTCGATCACGCCGAAGTCGAGGTAGCGCCGGAACACGAACGGGCGCACGATGGCGTCGAGGGCCGCGATGTCGACCGGGTCGCCGGTGACCGCGCGCGCCTTGACCCAGGCATAACGCTCCCATTCGCGCCCTTGTACGATCAGGTAATCCTCGACCATGTTCAGGCTCGCGACGAGCGGCCCCGACTTGCCGTTGGGACGCAGGGCCATGTCCACACGGAAGGTAAAACCGTCCTCGGTGACTTCGGACAACGCCGCGATCAGCTTGCGGCCCAGGCGTACGAAGAATTCGTGGTTCGACAGCGATTTCTGGCCGGCGCCGGCGCGGGTATCGCCATCCTCGGGGTAGACGAAGATGAGGTCGATGTCGGACGAGACGTTCAGCTCGCCGCCGCCGTGCTTGCCCATCGCCAGCACCATCATCTGCTGGGGCCGGCCGGAATCGGCGCCGATCGGTTCGCCGTGCAGTGCCGTCATCTCGGCCATCAGTTCAGCCAGGTGGGTCTGGACGGCGAAGTCGGCGAAGCGGCTCATCGCCGACACGACCTCGTCGAGGTCGGCCAGGCCGTCCAGGTCGCGCCGGATGATGGCGCAGATGAGCAGGTTGCGCAGGCGGCGCATCGCGCGCGGCGTCGGCAACCTGGAACCGTTGGGGCCGAGTGCCGCCTCGGCGGCCAGCGTTGCGCCGAAATCGATGGAAGCCAGCGATAATGCGGCCAGGGTGTCGACACGCGCCGCCCGGGCCGGATCGGCGTTGACCCACCGTTGGTAAAAACGCGACGCATTGGCGAGGGAAGCTGCAGGAAAAGACGGCGAAGCTGGGGACATGGGGCGAATTCCAGACGAGTTTGTGCGTTCCGGGACGCTTGCTATGGGGTAAAATTGCCCGCCATGCTGCCCTGGGTCAGCGTGATGGTAAGGTAGACGCCGCGATCGTTGCAAGCGCTCTCTTATTCAGTTTACATATATTCGGCGAGCCTTTTGAGCACCTTGATGATCAACCCGGAACCGCAGGCGCAGCGCGAGCAGAACGCGCACCAGCAGGCGCTCCCGCAGGGACACGCRCATGAGCACGAGCATGCGCATGGGCATGTTCCTCTGGCAGAGCGTTGGTCCCGTGCGCGTGCCTGCTACCGGTATGCCAACCTGGCATCGCACCACGTGCTCGGGTTCACGGTCAAGGCTGTCCTGCTCGTGTATTTCGCGTTCATGGTGCTGTTCCTCGCCCTGCGCTACGCGATCCTGCCGAACATCGACATCTACAAGCCGGACATCGAACGGGCCGCCAGCCGCGCGCTCGGCAACCAGGTGACCATTGCCCGTGTGTACGCCTCGTGGCGCGGCCTGCATCCGAACCTGTACCTCGGCGACCTGCGCCTGCACGACCGCGCCGGCCGCCAGCTGCTCGCGCTGCCGTCCGTATCCGCCACGGTGTCGTGGTGGTCGGTGGTCGCGGCCGAGCCGCGTTTCGAGGCGCTGGAAATCAACCGCCCGGAACTGGACGTGCGCCGCGGCCCTGATGGCGTCATTGCCGTGGCTGGCGTGCGCATCGACCCGAACAGGAAAGAAGAGGGCGGCGGCGCCGACTGGCTGCTGCGCCAGCGCGAGGTGGTGATCCGCGAAGGCCGCCTGTCGTGGACGGACGAGCTGCGCGCCGCGCCGACGCTCGATCTGTCCGACGTGACGCTCGTGCTGCAGAACCGCTGGACGACGCACCGCTTCGCGCTGAAGGCCGCGCCGCCGCCGGGCGCCGGCGACCCGCTCGACCTGCGCGCGCGCTTCACCCACCCGGCGTTCGGCGCCAGGCCGTCCGACGCGCGTCGCTGGAAAGGCCAGGTGTATGCCGACCTGCGCAACACCGACCTCGCCGCGTGGAAACAATACGCCGATTATCCATTCACCGTGCAGCAGGGCCGAGGCTCCGTGCGCGCCTGGCTCGACTTCGACCATGCGCGCCTGGCCGGCTTCACGGCCGACCTGGCCCTGGCCGGCGTCAGCGCGCGCCTCGGCGCCGACGCGCCGCCGCTGGCGCTGGCACGCGTGTCGGGCCGGCTGTCCGCCAGCGAGACGATCGCGCCGAACGTGGAAGACGGCAAGCCGACCTTCGGCGCGCTCGGCCACACCATCGGCCTGGACAATTTTTCCGTCGTGACGGAGAGCGGCGTCGTGCTGCCGCCCGCGACGCTGACCGAGACCTGGCACCCCGCCGCGCGCGGCCAGCCCGAGCACTTCGAGGTGCGCGCCGAACAGCTGGACGTGGGCGCGCTGGCGACGCTGGCCGCGCAGATGCCCATCACCCCCGCCCAGCGCCAGCTGCTGACGGAACTGGCGCCGCGCGGCCGCATCAACGACGCCGACGTGCAATGGCAGGGCCGCTTCCCGCACGTCAGCGCCTACCGCGTGCGCGGCGACGTCGAGAAGCTCGGCATGAATCCGCTCGCCGCGCGCGCCGCGGTGCCTGCGTCCGACGGCCAGCCGGCCGTGGCGGCGCGGCCGGCGCTGCCGGGCTTTGCCAATCTGTCGGGCCGCATCGACGCGAGCGACCGCGGCGGCAGTGTCGACATCGATTCCGACAAGCTCGTGCTGGCCCTGCCGGCCTGGTTCGCCGAACCCGAGCTGCCGTTCGACCAGGCGGTCGTGCGTGCGCGCTGGACGTTTCCCCAGAACGAACAGGTGCTCGTCGAGGTCGACAGCCTGAACCTGTCCCAGGGCGCCCTCAAGGCGAGCCTGGCCGGCCGCCACGTGCTGCCCCTGACGCCCGGAAAGGGGCCGGGCAATGCCGACTTCACGGCCACGGTCGACAACTTCGACATCGCCAGCATCGGGCGCTGGCTGCCGCTGGCGACGCCCGAAGGCCTGCGCGAATGGCTGACGGGTGCGCTGCAGGGCGGCACCTTGCGCGATGCGCGCCTGCGCCTGCGCGGCGACCTGGCCCATTTCCCGTTCCGCGCCGACAGTGCCAGCGAGCGCGCCCGCGGCGAGTTCCGCGTCAGCGGCCGCATCGACGACGGCAAGCTCGAGTACGCACCGGGTCGCCACGCACCCGACGGCAAGGCGCCGCTGTGGCCGCTGCTCGAGAACATCGACGGCACCATCGTGTTCGACCGCGCGCGCATGGACATCCATGGCGATACTGCCCGCACGCTGGGCATCGCCCTGACCAATGTGCGCGCCGTGATTCCCGAGCTGGGCGTGCACGAGATGGTGCTCGACATCGACGGCGCGGCCGCCGCCCCGCTGCCCGAGTTCCTGCACTACGTGGCGGCCAGCCCGGTGCTGGAATGGATCGGCAACTTCACCGAAGACACCCGCGCGACCGGCCCCGCGAAGCTGGGCCTGAAACTGCACCTGCCGCTCGCCAGCCTGCACGAGGCGAAGGTGCAGGGCGCGCTGCAACTGCAGAACAACGACGTCACGCTGTTCCCCGAACTGCCGTCGATCCAGGCCGCGCTGGGCCGCATCGAGTTCACCGAGCACGGCGTCAACCTGAACGGCGTGGGCGCCAGCTTCCTGGGCGGGCCGCTGCAACTGTCCGGTGGCACCCAGCGCGACGGCGCGATCCAGATCCGCATGGCCGGCACTGCCACGGCGGACGGCATGCGCCACACGACCTCGCTGCCCGCGCTGCAGCGCCTGGGCGCGAAGCTGTCCGGCGGCGCGCGCTTCGGCGGCACCGTCACCGTGCGCGACCGCCAGACCCAGATCGTGCTCGATTCCAACCTGGCCGGCCTCGGCATCGAACTGCCGGCGCCGCTGAACAAGCCCGCCGCCGACGCGCTGCCGCTGCACTTCGTCCTCGCCGGCCAGCCGACGGGGCAGGATGGCGCCGGCCATGACGACATCCGCATCGCCCTGGGCAATATCGCCGCCGCGCGCTACGTGCGCGAACGCCAGCCGCGCGGTCCGTGGATCGTCAAACGGGGCGGCATCGGCGTCAACGTGCCGGCGCCCGAGCCCGACAGCGGCATGATGATCAACGTGAACATGAAGGCGCTGAACGTCGACCGCTGGCTCGCGGCCGCCAACGATATCGCCGGGCCGGGCGAGACCGCGTCCGCCGCGGGCGCGGACAATGCCGGCGGCATGGCCCAGTACGTCGTGCCGGACACGGTCGCCGCGCGTGCCGGCGAGCTGATCTTCGGGGAACGGGCGCTGCGCGACGTCGTCGTCGGCGCCACGCACCAGAACAATACGTGGCAGGCCAGTATCGATTCGCGTCAGGTGGTGGGCTATGTCACGTGGAACGAATCGCCCACGGGCCAGGGCATGGGCAAGGTGACGGCGCGCCTGGCGTCGCTCGTGATCCCGGAATCGTCCGCGAACGAAGTCAAGGACCTGCTCGAATCGAACAAGGGCGCCAGCGCCAGCATTCCCGGCCTCGACATCGTGGCCGACCGCTTCGAGCTGTTCAACAAGCAGTTCGGCCGCCTGGAGCTGGTGGCCAGCAATGCGCAGGCGCTGGCCGGCAAGGAATGGCGCATCGAGCGCCTGGCGCTGACGAATCCGGACGGCCAGTTGAAGGCCAACGGCCGCTGGCTCACGCGCGACGGCAAGAGCAATACGGCGCTGAATTTCACGCTCGACATCAGCGACGC
Source organism: Massilia sp. P2_C2 (assembly GCF_056404615.1). NCBI lineage: Bacteria > Pseudomonadati > Pseudomonadota > Betaproteobacteria > Burkholderiales > Oxalobacteraceae > Massilia > Massilia sp. P2_C2. The sequence goes on from NZ_JBFUDR010000232.1 coordinate 9,056, forward strand.
GGGCCGGCTGCTGGACCGCCTCGGTTTCCCCGAGACACTGCGGCGCGGCAAAGGCTCGCTGTCCGGCGACATCTCGTGGGCCGGGTTGCCGTACTCGCTCGACATCCCGAGCCTGTCGGGCCAGATCCAGATGAATGTCGAATCCGGCCAGTTCCTCAAGCAGGACCCGGGCGCCGCGAAACTGCTGGGCGTGCTGAGCCTGCAGATGCTGCCGCGCATGCTGAAACTCGATTTCCACGACGTGTTCTCGGAAGGTCTTGCATTCGACGGCATCACCGCGAACGCCATGATCACGCGCGGCGTCGTGCGCACGGACAATCTCAAGATGCATGGCGTCGCGGCGACGGTGCTGATGGATGGCACCGCGGACATCGCCAACGAATCGACGAATCTGCACGTCGTCGTGATCCCGGAATTCAACCTCGGCACCAGCTCGCTCGTGTACGGCCTCGCGGTCAACCCCGTGATCGGCCTCGGCAGCTTCCTGGCCCAGCTGTTCCTGCGCGCCCCGCTGATGAAGGCGCTCACTTACCACATGCAGGTGACGGGGCCGTGGAAGTCGCCGCACATCGTGAAGCTGGATAATCCGCCGGCCGCCGCAGCAGCAGCGGCCGCGACGCAGGACCGCAACAAGGACAAGAAGGAAACGAAATGACGACGACCGTTGCCGCCGTACAGATGGTATCCACGCCCGTCGTGGACGAGAATATCGCCACCGCACGCCGCCTGATCGGGGAGGCCGCGGGCCGTGGCGCGAAGCTGGTCACCTTGCCGGAATACTGGCCCATCATGGGCATGACGGACACGGACAAGGTTGCCCACGCCGAACAGCCGGGCCATGGTCCCATCCAGGAGTTCCTCGCCGGACAGGCGCGCGAACACGGCATCTGGCTGATCGGTGGTACGTTACCCCTCGTGTCGGGCGACGCCGGCCGCGTGCTGAACACGACGCTCGTCTACGATCCCGAAGGCCGGCACGTGGGCCGCTACGACAAGATCCATTTGTTCGGCTTCAACACGGGCAGCGAATCGTACGACGAGGCGCGCACGATCGTGCCGGGCGAGACGATCGGCAGCTTCGAAGCACCATTCGGCCGGGTCGGCATGGCGATCTGCTACGACCTGCGTTTCCCGGAACTGTTCCGTGCGATGGGCGAATGCGCGCTGATCATCGTGCCGGCCGCGTTCACGTACACGACGGGCCTCGCGCACTGGGAAGTGCTGTTGCGCGCCCGCGCCATCGAAAACCAGTGCTATGTGCTGGCATCGGCCCAGGGCGGCACGCACAGGAATGGCCGCCGCACGTTCGGGCACAGCATGCTCATCGATCCGTGGGGCGACGTGAAGGACGTGTTGCCGGAAGGCGAGGGCGTCGTCAGCGGCGTGATCGATGCCGGGTACATCGCCAGAGTGCGCGCGAGTTTGCCGGCGTTGAAACATCGCAAGATGTAATGGCATCCGGCACGAGTATCGTAGGGTGGGCGGCCTCCGCCCACGCGGATGTTTGCGGCACCCGGACGTTACGCG
>NZ_JBFUDR010000233.1:0-10402 GCF_056404615.1 Massilia sp. P2_C2
GCGGATGTGAGCCTGGTGGCGCAGAATATCCTGGTAAAGCGCCCTCGACAAACGGTCCCGAAGACAGCGCTTCCGGTCGAGCAGCCATGATGCCGACGCTCGTCATGCAGTGACTCGGCAGGCCAGTTTCGATGCCCCAGCCAGGTACGCAAAGGGGTGGTCCCGCAAGGGGCGCGCTGGACGAAGCGGAGCGATCATGCTACCATGTTTTGATTATAATTGTATTATCATGTAGTTTGCATCGTATGCATTATCGGCCATTACGCGCCTCGCGTCCCCCGCGCATGTTCGAACTGCGCCTGCGCACCACACTGGCGCAGATGGCAGCCGACACCGCGCTGCGGTCCGTGCCAGCGCGCCTGATGGCGCTGCTGCGCGACGAGATCGCCGCGATGCTGCTGGCGGACAACTTGCCGCCGAGCCCCCGCCACGTCGCCATGCTGGTCGACGACTTTGCGCACCTGGCCGATCTGTCGCGGCAAGCCCGGCCATTTCTTCGCCGGCAGGGCCACACGCTCGCGTTGCACTTTGATCTTTCCGCGCTGCAAAGCAAAATGTTGCTCGAAGCCCCGGACGATTTGATTCTCGGCTATACCCAGACCATGATGGGCTTCCTGCTGTTCCAGCCGGCCCCACGCAACATCGGGATGATCGGCCTCGGCGGCGGCTCGCTGGCCAAGTTCTGCTATCGCTACCTGCCGCACGCAGCCATCGCGGTGGCGGAAATCGACGACCAGGTCATCGCCTTGCGCGACGTGTTCCACATCCCCCGCGACGACGAGCGGCTGCAGGTGCGGCGCGTGGATGGCGCCGATTTTGTCCGCCAGGCGGCCGACCGGTTCGATGTGCTGCTGGTCGACGGTTTCGACAAGAACGGCCAGCCGCCGCAACTGTGCAGCCAGCGCTTTTACGACGACTGCTACCGGGCGCTGGCGCCTGGCGGGATACTGGTCGTGAACCTGCTCGCCGACGCGGCCGAGATACGCCAGTACCTGGATCGTTTGCACACGGCGTTCGACGCCGCGGTGATCGTGATCGATGCGCTGGACTGCGTCAACAAGATCGCGTTCGCCTGCCGGCACGACATCCTGGCCGTGGACGACACGACATTGACACGTCGCCTGGACGCGCTGCGAGACGATATCCCCGTGGGCCTGGATTGGACGGCGCGCAGCCTCTTTCCAGATTAACTGTCCGAACCCTGAATGCCCGCCTTCAACCGTACGGTGAACTGCGGTGTGGCCGCATACGGATCAGCCGGCGGCTGGCCGCGCGCGATGGCGTCCATGCGCTGGACCACGGCCGGAAGAAGCTGCGGATGGGTATGGATGTAGAAATCGCCGCGCCGGATGGCGTCGAACGTGATGCGGGCCACGTCGCCGGCCGTGACCTGGCCGGATGCGACGGCCTGTTCGAGCAGCGCGTGGCCCGACCGCTGGCTGGGCGTCGGCAGGCCGTCGTGGCGCAATCCGTCGGGGCGGTGCCGCTCCGAATGCGCGATGTCCGTCGGGACGAAATACGGGCACAGCACGGATGCCTTGACGGGCGCGCCGACGAGGCGCAGGTCGTGGTACAACGACTCCGACAGCGCGACGACCGCATGCTTGGACACGTTGTAGACGCCCATCGCCGGCGGCACCAGCAGCCCGGCCATCGACGCCGTGTTCACGATATGCCCTTCKTAGTCCGGTTCGTGCCGCGCGCACTCCAGCATCAGCGGCGTGAACACGCGCACGCCGTGGATCGCGCCCCACAGGTTCACGCCGAGCACCCATTGCCAGTCGGCGTCGGTGTGTTCCCATACGAGGCCGGCCGTGCCGACGCCGGCATTGTTGAACAACAGGTGCACGCCGTCGAAGCGGATCATCGCCGCATCCGCCAGTTCCTCGACGTGGGAGGCCTTGCTCACGTCGCAGACCATGGCCAGCACATCCGCGCCGGCATCGCGCAAAGCGCCGCTGACCTGCTCGAGCGCGGCCGCGTCGATGTCGGCCAGCACCAGCTTCATGTCCAGTCCAGCCGCCATCCGCGCGAACTCGCGTCCGAATCCGCTGCCGGCACCGGTGATGACGGCAACCCTGTTTGCAAAATGCTTCATGGCCTTCTCCCCCGGGCCGCCGCTACCTCAGACTTCGTAATCCATGCACTGGCGTCCTTCGCGGATCGCGCCGATGAACGGGACGACGGCCTGGTGCACCGGATGCTTGATATAGGCGTCGAGCGCGGCCTTGTCCTCGAACTCCGAATACAGCACGACGTCATAGGTGGCTTCCAGGCCGGGCTGGGCGATGACGACTTCGAACGTGTGTTGGCCGGGGACGATGTTGGCGCACTCGTCCAGGCGGCGTTTCATTTCGATGGCGTTGGCGGTGCGGTCGGCGCCTTCGGCGTGGTCTTTCAGTTTCCACATGACGATGTGCTTGAGCATGAATGTCCCTAGTTTGCGTTTGGATGATATGGCGCCGACGTTCGGCTTGCTGGAACGTCGTGTCGTCGATTCGCTATTATAGAAGCGATAAGGCGCCGGCGCCGGTTGCCTGGTGACTGGGTTGGGTTGTAGCGGGCCGTCAATCGGTTAGTTGCAAAACGCTGGTACAAAGCGTGCGCCCGTCACCGCCACACGCGCACCCTTGACCACTCCAGTCGGTTAGTTGCAAGATAGGCCGACATCGTTGACGGCACCGCCATGACACCACACCCCTCTCCAGCCGAATGGGACGCCCGTCCCTTCGATGCGTTCGCCGCATTCGTCGTCACGCCGGACTTCGTGCTCACATCCAGCCGCCAACGCGACCCCGTGCCGCTGCCGATCTCGGCCGAGTCCGCCGCGATCTATAAATTCATGTTCGGCAAGTTCGCCACGTGGATGCTGGAACACGGCGTGCGCATGTCGACCGTGAACGCGGCGGACCTGCGGCGCTTCATCGAGCTGTCCCACAACGGCCAGCGCGACCTCAACAGCAAGATCGCCTACCGCTACCTTCGCCTGCTGGAGCGCTGCTTCGATTACCTGGACCGGACGCCGAACCCGGCCCGCCAGGCCATCGCCGCGACCGACCGTGCCCACCTGGCCGAGGATGCGCCGATGCTGGCCCTCGGGCCGGACGACCTGCAGCGGTTCCTGGCCGCCCTCCCCGCCGGCCGCACGGACGACATGGAAAACCATGCAGGCTGGAAGCGCCGGCGCGACCGCGCAATGCAGATCGTGATGGCGCTCGCGGGCCTGCGCGTGGCGGAGACCATCGGCCTGCTGCTGGACGAAGTGGGCCGCCAGCCCGACATCGACGGCGCCATCGAGCTGAACATCACGCCCGAAGCGAAGCACCGCACCAGCTACGAGCACACGGTGAAACTGCCGCGCTCCGGCGTCGCCGAGCTGGCGGCCTGGCTGAAGGAACGGGAAGCGATGGAAATCCCGGGCGACCTTGTGTTCCCCGCGAATCCGGAGGGCGAACCGTTGCACAAGGCCACCGTCTACCGCCAGACGCGCGCCACGTTCGAGCGCGCCGGCATCGCCGTCGCGCGCGCGGGCGGGCGGACGCTGCGCAACAGCTTCACCGTCCAGCAGCTGGACCAGGGCATGCCGCGCAGCGAGCTGACGACGGCGCTGGGCCTGGCACTCGAGCGGTCGACGGAAGCCTACCGCTACGCCCGGTTGCACGAAGCGCCGGAGGACGAGGAGGCTGCGGAATCCGCGCACGATCCCGCAGCCGGGGCCCATCCGGACACGCCGGACGACGAAGCACCCGGCGCCGGCGCCGCGCCGGACGATCCGCACCGGCGTTAGCCGGCCCGGCGGCCGCCTGCCGTAAGCCACACGTAAGTTTCGAGCAAGCATGCCGTAAGCTTCCCGGCGCACAGTCGTCGGGTCGCCCGCGCCATCGGGTTACGCAAAAAAAATCATGACAGGAGACCACAATGGCAATCACACCCGGCATGGCCGCGCGCGGCAAGTCCGTGCCGTCACGCGTTGGCCTGACGAAGGAAGAACGCAAGGTCATCTTCGCGTCCTCGCTCGGCACCGTCTTCGAATGGTATGATTTTTACCTGTACGGTTCGCTCGCGACCGTGATCGCCAAGCAATTCTTCATCGGCGATCCGACCACGTCGTTCATCTTCGCTCTGCTCGCGTTCGCCGCCGGCTTCATCGTCCGGCCCTTCGGCGCGCTCGTCTTCGGGCGCCTGGGCGACATGATCGGCCGGAAATACACCTTCCTCGTCACGATCCTGATCATGGGCGGCTCGACGTTCATCGTCGGCCTGCTGCCCGGCTATGCGGCGATCGGCATCACGGCACCGATCGTCCTCGTCACCCTGCGCATCCTGCAGGGCCTCGCGCTTGGCGGCGAGTACGGCGGCGCCGCCACCTACGTGGCCGAACATGCGCCGGAGGGCCGGCGCGGCTTCTTCACCGCGTGGATCCAGACGACGGCCACGCTGGGCCTGTTTCTGTCGCTGCTCGTGATCACGGGCGTGCGCGCGGGCATGGACGCGGCCGCGTTCGACGCCTGGGGCTGGCGCATTCCGTTCCTCGTCTCCGTGTTGCTGCTGGCCGTCTCGGTCTGGATCCGCATGTCGATGAACGAGTCGCCCGCATTCGCGCGCATGAAGGCCGAGGGCCGGACGTCGAAGGCACCGCTGAGCGAAGCGTTCATGACCTGGAAGAACGGCAGGATCGCCCTGCTCGCGCTGCTGGGCGTCGTGATGGGCCAGGCCGTCGTGTGGTACACGGGCCAGTTCTACGCCCTGTTCTTCCTCACCAAGACGCTGAAGATCGACGACGCCACCGCCAACGTCCTCATCGCCATCGCGCTCGCACTGGCGACGCCGTTCTTCATCTTCTTCGGTTCCCTGTCGGACCGCATCGGCCGCAAGACCATCATCATGGCTGGCTGCCTGATCGCCGCGCTGACCTATTTCCCGATCTTCAAGGGGCTCACGCACTACGGCAATCCCGCGCTGGAGACGGCGCTCGCCAACTCGCCCGTCGTCGTCGTGGCCGATCCGGCGTCGTGCCACTTCCAGTTCAACGCGACGGGCACGAAAAAATTCCCGTCGTCGTGCGACATCGCCACCGCCCAGCTGACGGCCGCCTCCGTCAGCTACACGCGCGAGGACGCGCCGGCCGGCACCATCGCCGGCGTAAAGGTCGGCGACAAGGTCTATCCGTCGTTCAACGCGACGATGACCCCGGACGGACTGAACTTCGACCAGGCCAGCAAGGACCGCGAGGCCGCCCTGAAGAAGGACCTGGGCGCCGCGATCAAGGCCGCCGGCTATCCGGCCAAGGCCGACCCGGCGCAGTTGAACAAACCGATGCTCGTGCTGCTGCTGTTCGTGCTGGTGCTGTACGTGACGATGGTCTACGGCCCCGTGGCCGCGATGCTCGTCGAGATGTTCCCGACCCGCATCCGCTACACGTCGATGTCGCTGCCCTACCATATCGGCAACGGCTGGTTCGGCGGGCTGTTGCCGACGACCGCGTTCGCGCTCGTCGCGGCCAACGGCAATATCTATTACGGCCTGTGGTATCCGATCGTGATCGCCGTGGCGACAGCCGTCATCGGTACCCTGTTCGTGCGCGAGACCAAGGACAACGACATTTACGCGGCCGACTGAGCTCCACATTCGGGGTCAGAGCACATTTTCGAACAATTTCTCGGCTCGCAAGGAGGCCCGTCATAAAACCATTGAGGCGAAAGCCCCCTTTGGTAGCCGCATGAGCCTGCTTGCCTGAAGGCTCTTTCACAGAAAAGTGCTCTGACCCCGAATTTTTCCGCCGCACGCGTGAGCCTTGGCGAATGCCGTAGATAGCGCTACCATAGCACAACAACAATGGAGACTCGCATGCACAAGCTGCCCCGCCTGGCCGCCGCCCTCACGCTCACGTTCGCCACGCGGGCCGCGCTGGCCGATAATCCGCCGCCCAACCCGCCGCCGTCGACGCCGCAATTCACGGAACTTTCCGCGCACGACCAGGTACGCCAGATGGGCCGGGGCGTGAACATCATCGGCTACGATCCGTTCTGGCGCGACGACGCCCAGGGGAATTACAAGGACGAGCATTTTGCGAAGATCAAGGCGGCCGGCTTGTCGACCGTGCGTGTCGTCCTGTTCGCGTTCCGCGCGCTCGATGCGCAGAACCGCCTCGATCCGACATGGCTGAACCGCCTCGACTGGGTCGTCGCGACGGCGCGCAGGCACGGCCTCAACGTCATCATCGACGAGCACGATTTCGACGACTGCTCGAAGGACGTCGCCGCCTGCATGCCGAAGCTGAAGGCCATCTGGGCCCAGCTCGCGGAACGCTACCGCAACGAGCCGAACACGGTCGTCTTCGAACTGCTGAACGAACCGCACGGCCAGTTCGACGCCGCCACGTGGAACGCCAGCTTCCCGCAGGTGCTTGCCGTGATGCGCAAGACGAATCCCACGCGCAACGTCATCATCGGCGGCGTGCGCTGGAACAGCCGCGACACGCTGAAGGACCTGACTCTGCCGGCCGACGACAAACATCTCATCGCGACCTTCCACTACTACGATCCGTTCCCGTTCACGCACCAGGGCGCGTCGTGGGCCGACGAACCGATCCGCTCCACGACCGGCATCCGCTTCGGCAAGCCGGCCGAGATCGCGCAGATCGACAAGGATTTCGCGGCCGTGAAGGCGTGGAGCGAGGCGAGCGGCCGCCCCGTCTTCATTGGCGAATTCGGCGCCTACGACAAGGCCGCGATGGACGACCGCGTGCTGTGGACGTCGACCGTCGCCCGCACGGCCGAGAAATACGGCTTCGCTTGGGGCTACTGGCAGTTCTCCAGCGACTTCGTGCTGTACGACTTCAAGAAGAATGAGTTTGTGCAGCCGATCCTGAAGGCGCTGGTGCCGGCGACGCGCTGACGGCGCAGTGGATACGCTCATATGGCGGGCGGCAACCGCGCCACCCGCTCCCTGCCCCACGCCCGCATCCGGTTCGCCGACCACGCCGTCAGTATCGCACCGGCCAGCAGCACGAGCCGCGTGTCGACGAGCGTCAGCACGGCACCCGCCGCCGCCATCAGGATGTTCGCGAGGCAGAACGTCGTCGACAGCAGCCCCATGACGGCGCCCTGCCCGTGGCCGCCGCCGAAGCGGTCCGCGGCCCAGGCCTGCACGAGGGCGTTGTAGAACGCATGCGGCAGGCCGAACGCCATGATGCCCACCAGGCCCACCCACAGGTGGCCGACGCCCAGCGAGCCGATCGCCAGTGCCACGCACGCCGCGAGCCATGCCGCACGGCGCATCGGTTCGGCGCGGCTGGCGCGGCCCGCGAACAGCGCGGAACACGTCATCAGCCCGCACATGCCCACGTTGACGAGGGCAATCGCGCGGGTGTCGTAATGCCCCACCTCGACGAGCCACAACGGATAGAACTCGTAGAATGCGGTGACGCCGCACGTGTACGCGAGCTGCACGCCGAACAGCGCGCGCAGGCCGTCGTGGCGCAACAGGTTGAACGCGTGGCGCTCGCGCGCGACGCTCCACCACGACGGCCCGTGCGTGCGCGGCTTGCGCTCCAGCGCCACCCCGACGAGGATCGCGCCGAGCAGCAGCGCACCCGCCGCGATGTAGAACGGCACCGTCACGCCCCATGCGATCGTGAAACCCGCCAGCAAGGGGCCGAACAGCCAGCCCAGGTGCAGCGCGCCGTTCAACCAGGACAGCGCGTGGTTGCGGATAGGCCCCTGCAACCGGTCGGCCAGCATTGCCCGGACGATCGCGCTATGACCTTCCAGCAGCCCGGTGCCGAAGCGGGCGACGAGGAACAGCGGATAGGAACGACTCGCCAGCGCCCATGCCGTCAGCACGTGGCCGATGGCGGCGCCCAGCGCCGTCACGAGCAGCAGCGGACGGCGGCCAAAGCGGTCCGACAGCGACCCGAGCACGGCCGTACCCATCAGCAGGCCGACGGGATTGACCATCAGCGCCAGCGCGAACAGCAGCTTGGGCGGCAGGCCGAGGAAGTGCGTGAGGCTGTCCGGCGCACCGGTCACGAACAGCGGCGGCAGGATGGGATAAGGCAGCGACGCGCCCGTCGTGGACAACAGTCCGAGCAGGCAGGCGGTCGCGATCAGCAGGGCGTTCTTCATGTCGGCTCGGTCGTCGCGTTGGACCCAGCCTAGCACGAGTGCCGCCCTGCCCGCATCATGGGAATTCGGTGATCCAGGCCATCAGCCGTTGAACGTCCCGCCCTCGGCCGCCAGGCGCACGAGCAGCGGGGCCGGCGTCCACGCCTCGCCGTGGTAGCCGCGCGCATACCGTTCGATCGCCCCGAGCACGCCCGCCAGGCCGACTGTGTCCGCGTAAAACATCGGGCCGCCGCGGAACAGCGGGAAGCCGTAGCCGGACAGATAGACCATGTCGATATCGGACGCGCGCAACGCGATGCCCTCTTCCAGGATCTGCGCGCCTTCGTTGACGAGCGCGTAGACGAGGCGCTCGACGATCTCCTCGTCCGGGATCGCGCGGCGTTCGATGCCCAGCGACTGCGCGTGCCGCACGATCATGTCGTCCACGAAGGCCGACGGCTGCGGCGTGCGGTCGCCCGGCCGGTAGTCGTACCAGCCGCCGCCCGTCTTCTGGCCGAAGCGACCCTGTTCGCACAGCAGGTCCGCCGTCTTCGAATACTGGATGTCGGCCGACTCGACGGCGCGGCGCTTGCGGATAGTCCAGCCGACGTCGTTGCCGGCCAGGTCGCCCATACGGAACGGTCCCATGGCGAAGCCGAACGCCTCGATGGCCCGGTCCACCTGTTGCGGCAGCGCGCCTTCGTCCAGCAGGAAGCCGGCCTGGCGGATGTATTGCTCGACCATGCGGTTACCGATGAAGCCGTCGCACACGCCGGACACGACGCCCGTCTTTTTGATCTTCTTCGCGAACGCCAGTGCCGTCGCCAGCACATCCTTGCCGGTGGCCGCGCCGCGCACGATCTCCAGCAGCTTCATCACGTTGGCGGGGCTGAAGAAATGCAGGCCGATGACGTCCTGCGGGCGCGCCGTGAACGCCGCGATGCGGTCCAGGTCCAGCGTGGACGTGTTGGACGCGAGGATCGCGCCCGGCTTCATGATCGCGTCCAGCTGGCGGAATACGGATGCCTTCACGTCCATGTCCTCGAACACGGCTTCGATGACGATGTCGGCCTGGGCGATGTCCTCGTAAGCCAGCGTACCGCGGACCAGGGCGATGCGCTGCTCGGCCTTCTCCGGGGCCAGCTTGCCCCTGGCAACCGTGCTCTCGTAGTTCTTGCGGATCGTGGCGAGGCCCTTGTCCAGCGTCTCCTGCTTCATTTCCAGGATCGTGACGGGGATGCCGGCGTTCGCCAATGCCATCGCGATCCCGCCGCCCATCGTGCCCGCGCCCACGACGGCCGCGCTCCCGATCTCGCGCACGGGCGTGTCGGCCGGAACGTCCGGCACCTTGCTGGCGGCGCGCTCGGCGAAGAACGCATGGCGCAGCGCCTTCGATGCCGTCGTCTGCGTGAGGTGGATGAAGCGTTCGCGCTCGAACTTCAAGCCTTCCTCGAACGGTTTCTCGACGGCGGCGGCCACGGTCTCGACGCATTCGACGGGCGCCGGAAATGGTCCCGCCTCGGCCTGCACGCGCGCCCGCGCGGCCGCGAGGAAGGCCGCCGCATCCGGATGGTCGACGTTCAGGTCGTGCACCTTCGGCAACGGCCGCGCATCTGCCACGCGGCGTGCGAAGGCGATGGCGCCCGCGACGAGGTCGGTGCCTGCCTGCAGCACCTCGTCGAACAGGCGCGTGCCCGCCAGTTTTTCCGACAGGACCGGCGTGCCGGTCACGATCATGTCCAACGCCTTTTCGAGCCCAAGCACACGCGGCAGCCGCTGCGTGCCCCCGGCGCCGGGCAGCAGGCCCAGCTTCACTTCCGGCAGCGCGATCTGCGCGCCGGGCAGCGCCACGCGGTAATGCGCACCGAGCGCCAATTCCAGGCCGCCGCCCATGCACACGGTGTGGATCGCAGCGACGACAGGCTTGGCGGAATCCTCCACGGTGCGGATCAGTGTGTGCAAGGTGGGTTCCGTGAGCGCCCTGGGCGAATTGAACTCGCGGATGTCGGCACCGCCCGAGAATGCCTTGCCGGCGCCCGTGACGACGATGGCCCGGACGGCCGGATCGGCGGCTGCGCGGCGCAGGCCGTCGACGGCGGCGGTGCGCGTCGCCAGGCCGAGGCCGTTGACGGGCGGGTTGTTCAACGTGATGACAGCGACGTCGTCGTGGACCTGGTAGTCGGCGCTCATGAGTCTCCTTGCTTGGTGTCGTTATGGGTGCCGACAATATACACGACTAAAAAGAACGATCGTATTATTTGTTGCGTTGCACGCGTGGGCGGAGGCCGCCCACCCTA
>NZ_JBFUDR010000234.1:0-10383 GCF_056404615.1 Massilia sp. P2_C2
GCTTGTCCTTGTCCATGTCTGTCCTCATGCGGCGAGCGGGTCGCTTGTCCTTGTCCATGTCTGTCCTCATGCGGCGAGCGGGTCGGTGGTATCCAGCACGGCGAACGCCTGGGCCTCGATCGAGAGGAAGGCGTCGACGACGCCGRCCACGATCCGGTAGAAATTCGCATCCGGGCTGGCCGCGATGTCGGCCAGGCAGGCCGCGTACCAGGGCCGGATGTGCGCTTCGAAAAACGACTTCTGCACGGCCAGCCCGCGCGCCGGCATGCCGGGGCCGCCCTGGATCAGCACGCGCATCGTCTCGCACAATGCACCCAGGTGGTCCTCGAACTCGCCCACGCCCGGCGCGCGCGCGAGGCGCAGGTGCGCGAGGTCGTGGCGCAGGTCCGCCAGCGGCGCATCGTTCAGGTGCCCCGTCAGATAGAACGAGCCGTACGGATTCAGCGGCGGCGTGCCCGTGCTGATGAACATCGCGCCGAATTCGTCGGCCACGAGGGCGGCGTCGACGACGGAGGCGGCCTGCGTCAGCTTCAGCCAGGCGTCTTCCAGCGCGAATTCGCCGGCGGCCGCGATCGGCTCGGCGGTGGCCAGCGCCGCCAGCAACGCGTGGTCGGGCGGGGCCAGCAGCAGGTGCGCGAACAGCGCATGGAAATCTGCCCGGGCCTGGTCTTCCTCGCCCAGCGGCGGCGCCACGACGGCGTCCGCGCTGCGGGCACAGGCGGATGCGTCCGGCATGTTGCCGCACGCCTGATCATGCAATCCGGATGACGCGGTTTGCTGCTCGCCCGACATATTTCTCCCGTTAGCAAATATTCATGGGAAGTGTAATCCTTGACAATGCACAGGCGCGCACGCTTGACACGTGCCGTTGCCAGAACGGCGGAAATGGTGCCGTCCTCAGCGCATGCCCGCCGCATGCATCAGCGCCCGCAGCACCAGGGCGACGAGCCCCAGCGCGGCGACGCCGGCCAGCCACAGGGCAATGAACCAGGCCAACTGTCGGGACAATGCGCGCATCAGTGGTAGCCCTCGCTCGTCACCTTGCCACGGAACACGCGATAGGACCAGAACGTGTAGCCGAGGATGAACGGCAGCACGACCAGCGTGCCGGCGAGCGCGAAGCCCTGCGTCTGCGGCGGCGCGGCGGCTTCCGCGATCGTGATCGTGGGCGGCACGATGTGCGGCCAGATGCTGATGGCCATGCCGGCATAGCCCAGCAGGACGAGCGCCAGCGCCGCGACGAAAGGCCGAAGGCAGGAATCGCGCCGCAGCGCGCGCAGCAGCAGCGCGGYGGCCACCACGACGAGCAGCGGCACCGGTGACAGGACCAGCAGGTTCGGGAAACTGAACCACCGCTCCGCCACCTCGTGGTGGGCCAGCGGTGTCCACACGCTGACGACGGCGATGGCGCCCAGCAGCAGCCAGGTGAACGATCGCGCCAGGCGCACCATGCCGCGCTGCAACTCCCCCTCCGTTTTCATCACGAGCCACGTGGCGCCCAGCAGCGTGTAGGCGATCATCACGCCCGCGCCGGCGGCGAGCGGGAAAGGCGCGAGCCAGTCGAGCGGCCCGCCAGCATAGCTGCGGCCGGACACGGGAATGCCCTGCAAATATGCCCCGAGCGACACACCCTGGAAGAACGCGGCCACCGTCGAGCCGCCGATGAACGCGGCATCCCACACGGGCCGCTCGCGGTCGTTGGCCTTGAAGCGGAACTCGAACGCGACGCCACGGAAGATGAGGCCCAGCAGCATGAAGATCAGCGGCAGGTACAGGCCGGACAGGATGATCGAATACGCGGCGGGAAAGGCCAGCAGCAGGCCTTCGCCGCCCAGCACGAGCCACGTCTCGTTGCCGTCCCAGACGGGTGCCACGGAATTCATCATGACGTCGCGCTCGCGCTTGCCCGGCACGAACGGGTACAGCATGCCGATACCGAGGTCGAAGCCGTCCAGCACGACATACATGAAGACGGCAAACAAGATGATGCCGGCCCATATCGAGGCGGTGTCCATTACGCCTCCTCCGCCGTCGCACCGCGTCCGGGCACGGACAGCGGCCGGGCCGGCGTGCGGCCCCGGCCCGGTCCGCCCTCCGGCGGGCGCGTGTCCTCGAACCGCAGCGGCCCCGCGCGCACGTGCCGCAGCACGTACGCGATCCCGACGCCGAACACGAACAGGTAGGCCACGACGAACAGCGCCAGCGACAGCGCGAGCGGCCCGGGCCCGTGCGGCGACACGGCATCCGCCGTGCGCAACACGCCGTATACGACCCACGGCTGGCGGCCGACTTCCGTCGTGATCCAGCCGGCCAGCACGGCGACGAGGCCCGCGGGTCCCATCCATTGCGCCAGGCGCAGGAACGCGCGCGTGTCGTACAGCCGGCCACGCCAGCGCAGCCACAGGCTCCATGCGCCCAGCGCGATCATCAGCAGGCCGAGTCCGACCATCACACGGAAACTCCAGAACACGATGAGCGCATTCGGCCGCTCGTCGCGCCGAAAATCCTTCAACCCCGGGATCTGGCCGTTCCAGCTGTGCGTGAGCACGAGGCTGCCGAGGCGCGGAATACCGATGGCGTAGCGGGTGCGCTCGGCGTCCATGTCCGGCACGCCGAACAGCAGCAGCGGCAGCGGCTTGCCGTCGCCCTGCCAGTGGCCTTCGAGGGCCGCGATCTTCGCGGGCTGGTGCTTCAGGGTGTTGAGCCCGTGCAGGTCGCCCACGAATGCCTGCACAGGCGCCACGGCCACCATCATCCACATCGCCATCGAGAACATCGTGCGCAGCGCCGGGCCATCCTTGCCGCGCCGCAGGTGCCATGCGGCGGAGGCGCCGACGAACAGCGCCGTCGACAGGAACGCGGCARTGGCCATGTGCGCGAGGCGGTACGGGAACGACGGATTGAACACGATGGCGAACCAGTCGGCGGGCACCATGCGCCCGTCCGCGATGAGATAGCCCTGCGGCGTCTGCATCCAGCTGTTGGCGCCGAGGATCCACGTGGCCGAAATCAGCGTACCCAGCGCCACCATGCACGTGGCGAGGAAATGCAGGCCCGGGCCGACGCGCGTCCACCCGAACAGCATCACGCCGAGGAAGCCCGCTTCCAGGAAAAAGGCCGTCAATACCTCGTAGGCGAGCAGCGGCCCCGTGATGGGTCCGGCATACTCCGAAAAGAAACCCCAGTTGGTGCCGAACTGGTAAGCCATGACAATGCCGGACACGAYGCCCATGCCGAAGGCGACGGCGAAGATGCGCAGCCAGAAGTGGTACAGGTCGAGGAAGACCTGGCGCCGCGTCATCAGCCAGCACCCTTCGAGCACGGCGAGATAGCTGGCCAGGCCGATGGTGATGGCCGGGAACAGGATGTGAAACGACATCGTGAATGCGAACTGGACGCGCGCCAGGTCCAGGGCCGTCGAGCCATGCATGCCGAATCCTCGTCGTTGCGATGGACGGAATCTAGCATGGCTCATCCCGCGCACGGTTGGCGGCATCGGCGTGCCGTGTCTGCCATATTCGTGCGCGAACACTACACTTCATGTAGCACTGCGACAATGAATGTTTGATTTCCATCGGGATCACGGCATGAATACGTCTATAATCAAGGCACTACCCCGAGGCGCTCTCCATGATTTCCGCTGATACCATTACTTTCGATAAACCCATCAATGTCAACGCGCTGAAGATCAGTTGCGCGGCATGCAGCATGCACCAGCTGTGCCTGCCGATGGGCCTGGAAGACGCGGACATCGACCGCCTGGACAAGATCATCGGCAAGCGCCGGCGCCTGGAACGCGACGAGCCCTTGTACAAGATGGGCGATCCGTTCCGCAACCTGTACGCGGTGCGCTTCGGCCACTTCAAGACGTACCAGATCAACGCGGCGGGCGAGTCGCAGATCACGGGTTTCCAGATGGCCGGCGAGCTGCTCGGCATGGACGCCATCAGCGGCGACCGCCACCACTGCGACGCCGTCGCGCTGGAAGACAGCGAAGTCTGCGAAATCCCGTTCGCGCACCTGGAAGAACTGTTCGGCCAGGTGCCTGCGCTGCTGCGCCACTTCCACCGCATCATGAGCCAGGAAATCACACGCGAGCAAAACGTCATGCTGTTGCTGGGCAATATGCGCGCCGAGCAGCGTTTCGCCGTCTTCCTCATCAACCTGTCCGCCCGCTACGCGGCACGCGGCTATTCGGCCACGCGCTTCCAGCTGCGCATGTCGCGCGAGGACATCGGCAACTACCTCGGCCTGACCATCGAAAGCATCAGCCGCCTGCTGTCGCGTTTCAAGAAGCTGGGCCTCGTGCAGGTCGACAAGCGCGAAGTCGAGCTGCTCGAACCCGTGCGGCTGAAGGCAATGGCGGCCGGGACGGAGCAGTGCAGCCCGATGGCCTGATCGGGCTCACGCGGACGTCAGGGTGCATCCGCCACGATCGTAAGCGTCCGCACGCCATCCCACCCTTTCGCCAGCCGCCAGTCGCGCAGCCCGCCTTCGACGACGACCTGCCAGTGCGTGCGTTCCAGCGCGGGCAGCGCCACCTTGAACGTGCCGTCTTCGGCCGGACGCACGAACAGGCGCAGGTCGCGCTGCGGCAGCGTCGGGTGCGCGAGGTAGATCGTGAACGGGGCCGCTTGCGCCGTACCCGTGCGCGCAGCAAGTCGGCCCGATAGCATGCCCGTCTGCGCGTCGTAGTGTGCCTGCAAAGTCAGCCCGAGCTTCGTCGCCGCGCGGTCGCGGCGCAGCTCCTGGTTGATCGCCTTGCCCTGCTTGTAGTAGTCGCCCACGACGAGGGCGTCCGGATGGCCGACGGCGAGCCAGGCGACGAAGGCGCCTCCCACCAGCACCGTGGCCGGGCCGAGCATCAGGAACCACGGCCACCGATGGGTGTACCAGGGGCCGGCCCCGGTGGAGTGTGAAGTCGCGTGCATGTTGTTGATCCTGTTGTCGTTTATCTCGGTACGATGAAGACGGCCTTCTCGGTCACGTGCAGCGACGGCTCGTCCTGCGCCGTCACGGTGAAGGCCAGCGCGTTCGACCCCGTCGGTGCGGCGCCATGCGCGACGCGCACGCGCACGGGCACGGCGCGCGCGGAGGCGCCGTCCAGTTCGACGATATCCTCGTCCACGACGGTGGCGGAGCGGATGCCGCTCACCGCGATGTGGAACAGATGCCCCTGTTCGCCCGTGTTCATCAGCTGCAGGCGGTACACGTTCTCGATCTGGCCGCCCTCCACTTCGCGGCCCATCGAACCGCGGTCGCGGATCACGTCCAGCTTCAGCGGCGTCCGCAGCGCCAGCGCCGTGCTCATGCCGGCCGCCATCAGCACGAGCACCAGGCCGTAGCCGATCGTGCGCGGGCGCAGCAGGCGCGCGCGGATCTGCTGCGCATCCCAGCCGCCGGCCAACGCGTTTTCGGTGGCGTAGCGGATCAGGCCATGCGGCTTGCGCACCTTGTCCATCACGCCGTCGCAGGCGTCGATGCAGGCGGCGCAGCCGATGCATTCGTATTGCAGGCCGTTGCGGATGTCGATGCCGGTCGGGCAGACCTGCACGCACAGGCTGCAGTCGATGCAGTCGCCGTCGGTTTTCCCTGCCTTGCCGGTGCGGGCCGCTCCCCTGGGTTCGCCGCGGACGTGGTCGTAGCTGACGATCAGCGTGTCGCGGTCGAACATCGCGCTCTGGAAGCGGGCGTACGGGCACATGTACTTGCAGACCTGCTCGCGCATCCAGCCCGCGTTGCCGTAGGTGGCGAACGAATAGAACAGGATCCAGAACGCTTCCCATGGCCCGAGGCCCAGGTGCGCCACGGCGCTGCCCAGCGTGCGGATCGGCGTGAAATAGCCGACGAACGTGAAACCCGTCCACAGCGCGACGAGGCCCCAGGCGAGATGCTTGGCGCCGCGCTTGGCCGACTTTTCCATCGTCCACGGCTGGCGGTCGAGGCGGATGCGCGCGCTGCGGTCGCCTTCGATGCGGCGCTCGATCCACAGGAAGATCTCCGTGTAGACCGTCTGCGGGCAGGCATAGCCACACCACACGCGCCCCGCCACGGCCGTCACGAGGAACAGCCCGTAGGCGCAGATGATAAGCAGGCCCGCCAGGTAGATGAAGTCCTGCGGCCACAGCACGAGGCCGAACAGGTGGAACTTGCGGGCGCCGAGGTCGAACAGCACGGCCTGGCGGCCATGCATGGACAGCCACGGCAGGCCATAGTACAGCAGTTGCGTGAGCCAGACGCAGGCCCGGCGCAGGGTGGCGAAGCGACCCTTCACCTCGCGCGGATGGATGTCCTCGCGCTTGGCGTACATCTTGATGATCGCTTCTTTCGGCGCCGGCGCATTCATTTTGCTGCTACCTCATGTTGTTGCGCCGCGGGTGCGTTCGACAGCGACCAGACGTACGCGGCCAGCACGTGCACCTTGGCCTCGCCGAGGAACTCGCCCCACGCGGGCATCGTGTTGTTGCGGCCCTTGCGGATCGTTTCCATGATGGTCTGTTCGCTGCCGCCGTACAGCCAGGTCTTGTCGCTCAGGTTCGGCGCCCCCAGCATCGGGTTGCCGTGCGCATCGCCGCCGTGGCAGGCCGCGCAGGCGGCGAACTTCGGCTTGCCGAAGGCGACCTTGATCGGGTCGGCCGGCGCGCCCGAGAGGCTCATCACGTAGTGCGCCACGTTCTCGACGTCCTTGTCGGAACCGAGCGCCGCGCCCATCGGCGGCATCACGCCGTTGCGGCCCTTCATGATCGTTTCCTTGATGACCGAGGGCTCGCCGCCGTACAGCCAGTCGTCGTCGGTCAGGTTCGGATAGCCCTTGTTGCCCCGCGCATCCGACCCGTGGCATTGCGCGCAGTACGTCAGGAACAGGCGTTCGCCGATCGCATGCGCCTGCGGGTCGGCCGCGACTGCCTTCAAGTCGTGGCTCAGGTATTGCGCGAACAGCGGGCCGTATTCGGCATCGGCCTTCGCCAGTTCCTGCTTGTACGCGCCGCTCGATTGCCAGCCGAGGCGACCGGCATAGCTGCCGAGGCCAGGGTACAGCACGAGGTAGCCCACGCCGAACACGATGGTGAGATAGAACATGACCATCCACCAGCGCGGCATCGGCGTATTCAGTTCCGTCAGGTCCTCGTCCCATACGTGGCCCGTCGTCTGTTCCGGCTGGCCGTGCTCGTCGAGGCGGACCTTGTGGCGCGACTGCGACCACAACAGGATCGCGCAGCCGGCGATGCCCAGCACCGTGATCAAGCAAACGTACCAGTTCCAGAAGCCGCTCGTGAAGTCAGACATAGTCGTCCTCCACCTCAGTTGCGAGATCATCGTCGGCGAACGGGATCGCGGCCGTGGCGGCGAAGTCCTTCTCTTTGCGCAGCAGATAAGTCCAGGCCAGGATGCCCATGAAGGTGACGAAGCTCACGACCGTCATCACGCGGCTCGCGTCGTCGAAAATATGTTGGATGGCCATGTCAATTCCTCGATTTGATCTGGGTGCCGAGTCCCTGCAGGTAGGCGACCAGCGCGTCCTGCTCCGTCTTCTCGGCCAGTTGCGCCGGCGCGTCCTTGATCTCCTCCTCGGTGTACGGGACGTTCAGGCGCTGCATCGCGCGCATCTTCGGCACGATGGATTGCGGGTCCAGCCTGGCTTTCGCCAGCCACGGATAACCGGGCATGTTCGATTCCGGCACGACGTCGCGCGGATTGTCCAGGTGGGTGCGGTGCCACTCGTCCGAGTAGCGGCCGCCCACGCGGGCGAGGTCCGGGCCGGTGCGCTTGGAACCCCACTGGAACGGGTGGTCGTAGACGAATTCGCCGGCGACCGAATAATGGCCGTAGCGCTCCGTCTCGGCGCGGAACGGGCGGATCATTTGCGAGTGGCAGTTGTAGCAGCCTTCGCGGATATAGATGTCGCGGCCGGCCAGGCGCAGCGGCGAATACGGCTTCAGGCCGGCGACGGGTTCCGTGGTCGAATGCTGGAAGAACAGCGGCACGATCTCGACGAGGCCGCCGAACGAGATCACGACCAGCACGAGGCCGATCAGCAGCCAGGGATTCTTCTCGATCCACTCATGGGTGAATTTCATTGTCTGCTCCTGTGGGTCAAGCGTGTTCGGGCGCGACGTGCGGCGTCGCACGGTGCGACGGCAGCGCGGGGATGCGGGCGTCGACGGACTGCGTGCCGCGCATCGTCAGCCAGGTGTTGTACGCCATCAGGCACATGCCGGTCAGGTACATCAGGCCGCCGCCGAAACGGATCACGTAGTACGGATAGGTGGCCTTGACGCCTTCGACGAAGGTGTACGTCAGCGTACCGTCCGGGTTCACGGCGCGCCACATCAGGCCTTGCATCACGCCGGCGATCCACATCGCGGCGATGTACAGCACGATGCCGATGGTGCCCAGCCAGAAGTGGGTCTCGACGAGGGCCATGCTCGCCATCTGCTTCTTGCCGGCGAGGCGCGGGATCAGGTAGTACAGCGATCCCATCGTGATGAAGCCGACCCAGCCCAGGGCGCCGCCGTGCACGTGGGCGATGCCCCAGTCCGTATAGTGCGACAGCGAGTTGATCGTCTTGATCGACATCATCGGGCCCTCGAACGTGGCCATGCCGTAGAACGACAGCGAGACGATCATGAATTTCAGCAGCGGGTCGGAACGCAGCTTGTGCCAGGCGCCGGACAGGGTCATGATCCCGTTGATCATGCCGCCCCACGACGGTGCCAGCAGGATCAGCGAGAACACCATGCCGATCGACTGCGTCCAGTCGGGCAGTGCCGTGTAATGCAGGTGGTGCGGGCCGGCCCACATGTACGTGAAGATCAGGGCCCAGAAGTGCACGATCGACAGGCGGTACGAATACACCGGGCGCTCGGCCTGCTTGGGGATGAAGTAGTACACCATGCCCAGGTAGCCGGCGGTGAGGATGAAGCCGACGGCGTTATGGCCGTACCACCACTGGATCATCGCATCCTGCACGCCGGCGTACATCGAATACGACTTAAACAGCGTGACCGGCATCGACATGCCGTTGACGATGTGGAGGATTGCGACGGCGAGGATGTAGGCGCCGAAGAACCAGTTGGCGACATAGATGTGCTGCACGCGGCGCTTGATGATCGTGCCGAAGAAGACGATGGCGTAGGCGACCCACACGACGGCGATCAGGATGGCGATGGGCCATTCGAGCTCGGCGTATTCCTTGCCGCGCGTGAAACCCATCGGCAAGGTGATCGCGGCCGACGCGAGCACGGCCTGCCAGCCCCAGAACGTGAATGCGGCCAGCCTGTCGGAGAACAGCCGGACCTGGCACGTGCGCTGCACGACGTAGTACGACGTGGCGAACAGGCCGCAGATGCCGAAGGCGAAGATCACCGCGTTCGTATGCAGCGGCCGCAGCCGGCCGTACGTGAGCCACGGGATATCGAAATTCAATGCCGGCCAGGCGAGCTGCGCGGCAATCCACACGCCCGCCAGCATGCCGATCACGCCCCAGACCACGGTCGCGATGGCAAACTGGCGCACGATCTTGTAGTTATAGTTTAGACTGCTATCCAAGATGCACTCCCCGAGTGATAAGAAATGATGACACTGTCAGGGTAGGTTTTCTGGGGGTTCGAAATCCTTGATGTGAATCAAAAAGTTCAGAATGGGTCGAGGGAAGAACATGTGCCTCCCTCCATGTTGCTGAAAGCAGACTGGCGTTACTGAAGGACGATATGAGTAGCGTCAACCGTGACGCTCGATAACTGAGGACGACGACCATGCCGCCAATTTCACCCCAACTCCATGAGGAACTCGGCAAGCGCCTGCGCAAGAGCCGCGAGGACGTGCTGGCCACCGTGCGTGCGCGCACCGACGGCGATACGGACGACCGCCCGGCGATCGCGCCGAACGCACACATGGGGCAGAACGACGACGCCCCGGCCGGCGAAATGCTCAGCCATAACGAGGAACACCTGGCCGAGCACGAGACCAATCTGCTGCACGAGATCGACGCCGCGATGGGCCGCCTGGAATCGGGCGCGATCGGCATCTGCGTGTCATGCGGGCGCGACATTCCCGAAGCGCGCTTGCTTGCGACGCCGACGGTACAGACGTGCATCGCGTGTCAGGAGCGGATCGAGAAAGAGCAACACACCGGGCGCGGCCCGAGCATGTGATGATGAGTTTGACGGCACACGCGTAGGGTGGGCACCCTGTTCAGCACATAGACATGGGTAACACTTGTCTAGAGACATAGGTAACACCTTTTATGATCATTGCACAGCTAACAATCGGAGCGTGCAATGCCTTGGAAGGAGAGTTCCCGAATGTCTTCTCGTCTTGAATTTGCTCGCCTGGCGACTGCACCTGATGTGAATATGCAGGCCCTTTGCCAGTCTTTCGGCG
>NZ_JBFUDR010000235.1:0-10298 GCF_056404615.1 Massilia sp. P2_C2
CTGCTATACATGCCAGCCCTGGTCGCCTGCTATACATGCCAGCCCTGGTCGCCCGCCAATGGAACCCACACATCAAGGCCTTCAGTGAACGCCTGCTCGCCAAAGGCAAAACCAAAATGGCCGTCATCGGCGCCTGCATGCGCAAGCTGGCCCACCTGTGCTTTGGTGTTGTGCACACAGGCAGGCCATATGACCCAAATTACGCCATGTGAGGCTTGACGGGCGAGACGGTATCTACCGTCACCGTATCGAAACGTTACGCTTTTGCTTCTCCGCCCAGCGCCTCGACGAGATCCGCCAGCATCTTCGCCAGCTCGCCCGTCATCAGCATGACGTCGTTATCGAACCGCTCATCATCGCTATAGGTGATGGTCTCGTTCTCCTTGATGACGTCGAGGGGCTTGATGCCCTTGACGGCCAGCTGCTCGGTCAGCACCAGCGAGATCCGGCTGTTCCACGTCATGGCCAGGCGCGTGCACTGCTTGCCGGAGGCGATGTGGCGGCGGATGTCTTCCGGGTCCAGCGAGTGCTTCACATAGCGCACGGCAGCCTTGCTCTCGCCCGTGGCGCGCAGTTCCGTGTCCTGGTCGATCGTGAAGTTGTACGGCGCCTCGTCCGACTCCAGCCAGCCCGTCATCACGGCGACCGGCGAACGCTGCACGCGCAGCGATTCCAGCGGCAGTTTATCGACGGCCTTCAGCAGCAGCTTGATGACATCGTCCGCCTTGCTCGGGCTGGCCGCGTCGACGATGAGCCAGCCGTTGACCGGGTCGATCCACGTCCACACATTGCTGCGGATCGAGAATGCGCGCGGCAGCAGTTCGTCGGCCACGCGTTCTTTCAATTCCTTCATCGCCTTCTTGCCCGGCGGGAAGCCCTGCTGCTCTTCCAGCTCGGCGGCCTTGGCTTTGGCGACCTGGTTGATGACCGAGTTCGGCAGCAGTTTCTTTTCTGTGCCCAGCATCATCAGCATCTGCTTGTTGACCACATGCACCAGCTTGCCGTTGCCGCGCGGCGAATCCCAGCCCTGGCGCAGCAATTCGTTGCTGCTGGCGGGCGTAAAAGCCTGCGATTGCAGCGCGTCTTCCATCTGTTCAGGGGTGAACGCCCAGTTGGTGGGCAGGCGGTAGATCTGCAGATTCTTGAACCACATAAAAGGTTGCTCTCAGTTATCTCGGGAATGCAAAGGAACGACATTCTACACGCTGACTAGCAGCAAGATTCACGTCAGTTCCCACGGATTTTCAATGTGTTGCATGTTCGGAACGTTCATCGAACAGGCTCAGCTGCTCGACGGTTTCCGTATCGCTCAGGCGCACGCCGACACCCAGCAGCCGCACGGGACGGCTCGCACGCAACCACCCTGTCTCCATCAGCCGGCGGTATGTTTCCACGTTCGGCGCATAGCCCACGCACTCGACGGTGGTGCGCTGGAAATCGGCGAACTTGATTTTTACAAACAGCTTGTTGATGAATTTTTCAGCATTGTTGCGCTTGATCCGGCCCAGCAGGTGCTCGTACAGGTCGGGCAGCAGCGCAAGGCAGCCGGCCAGGTCGGGCACATCCGGCGTGTACGTCTCTTCCGTGCTGATCGACTTGCGTTCGCGCACGGGATTCACGTCGCGGTAGTCGATGCCGCGGCACAGGTCGTACAGCCGCGCACCGAACGAACCGAAGTGTTGCTGCAGCTTGTCGATATTCCAGTCGCGCAGGTCGCCGCACGTCTGCGCGCCGAGGCTGTGCAATTTGGCGGCCGTCACCTTGCCTACACCGAACAATTTCTTGACCGGCAGTGCGGCGACGAAGGCGTCGACTTCGCCCGGCCGCACGAGAAACAGCCCGTCCGGCTTGTTCCAGTCGCTGGCGATCTTGGCCACGAACTTGTTCGGCGCCACGCCGGCCGACGCCGTGATGCCGACGGTCTCGAAAATGCGGCGGCGGATCTCCTGCGCGATCAATGTCGCGCTGCCCTTGCAGTGCGGCGAGTTCGTCACGTCCAGGTAGGCCTCGTCCAGCGACAGCGGTTCCACGAGGTCCGTGTAATCGCGGTAGATGTCCATGATCTGGCGCGACGCGACCCGGTACTTTTCCATGTTCGGTGGAATCAGGATCAGGTCGGGGCACAGTTTGACGGCCTGCGCCGTGGCCATCGCCGAGTGGATGCCGTAGCGGCGCGCCTCGTAGTTGCAGGTGGCGATCACGCCGCGCTGGTCGGCCCGTCCGCCGACGGCCAGCGGCCGGCCACGCAGGGACGGGTCGTCGCGCATCTCGACGGATGCATAGAAACAATCGCAATCGCAGTGGATGATCTTGCGGACGTGGGCGTTCACGGTGGCGGTCGCCCGCGCCGAGCGACTACTGTAATTGCATACAGTATCGTCGGTTTGTGAATTTAGTGCAAGTGGGAACGCCGCCGCTGGGAACGCCGCCGCAGGACGCGGCGGCGGGAGGAGACTCAGCTTACTTCGTCACGCTGGAATAGCTGCACGACTTGACGTAGCCGCGTGCCGGATCGCCGAACACGGTGTTCGTGCACGCGACCGGGCCCGTGAGGGTCTTGATCACATAGCTCGTGGCGGTGCCGTAGCGCACGTCACGGGTGCCGCTGAACGAGCAGGTGCCGCCTTCGGAGGCGCAGGTCGTCCAGGTCACGGTCGTGGTCGGCGTGGGCGTCGTTGTGGTCGTGGATGCCAGCGCCGCGTTCACGGCTGCCGCGGCATTGACGATGCCGGCGCCGCAGCCCGAGCAGGCGGCCGGGAAGGCGCGCGCCGTCGACTTCAGCCTGGCGGCGACGTCGTCCGGCGTCAGGTTCGGGTTGGCCGACAACATCAGCGCCACGACACCCGCCACGTGCGGCGTCGCCATCGACGTCCCCATGTACCAGGCGTAGTTATCGGCCGCGGGCGTCGTCGTGCCCGAGTTCAGGGTCGACAGGATGCCGGCGCCGTTGTCGCCGCCCGGTGCCGCGATGGTGACGTTGGTGCCGTAGTTCGAGTACGACGCCTTGCCGCCCGAACGGTTCGTCGCGGCAACGGTGATCACGCCCGCGCAGTTGGCCGGGCTGGCATTGATCGCGTTGGTGTTCGAGTTGCCGGCCGCGACGACGACCACGGCGCCGCGCGAACGGGCGCTGTTGATCGCGTTCTGCGTCGTCGTGTCGCAGGCGCCGCTGCCGCCCAGCGACAGGTTCAGCACGCGCGCCTTGTTGGCATTGGCCGGCACGCCGGTCACGGTACCGCCCGACGCCCAGACGATGGCGTCGGCGATGTCCGACGTGTAGCCGCCGCAGCGGCCCAGCACGCGCGCCGGGACGACCTTCGCGTTGTAGGCGATGCCCGCGATGCCGAGACCGTTGTTGGCCTTCGCCGCGATCGTGCCGGACACGTGGGTGCCGTGCCAGCTCGAGCGCTCGTCCGCGGACGGGATGCCCGCGCCGCAGCTGCCGGCCGGCGTCCAGTCGCCCGGGTCGCTGGCATCGGTGTCGCGGCCGCCGCCATCGTTGGCGACCATGGTCGTGGAAATGAAGTCATAGCCCTGCAGGATCTGGCCGGACAGGTCGGCGTGCGGACGGTAGCCCGTGTCGATCACGGCCACGTTGACGCCGGCACCGGTCGACTTGTCCCAGGCGGCGGGCGCGTTGATGCCGCCGGTGGCTTCGTACAGGTCCCACTGCTGGGTATAGCTCGGGTCGGTCGGGGTGGCCAGCGGGACCATGATGCGGTCCGGCTCGGCGTACTCGACGTTGGCATCGCGCGCCTTGACCTCGGCGGCCAGCTGGCGCGCCTCGTCGACCGTCATCGTGCGGTTGAGCTGGAGAACGTGGGCACCGTTCGCGGTCGCGCGCAGGGCGCGCAGGGTGGCGCCGTACTGCTGGCCGGCGCGGTCGATCAGGGCCTGGCGCGCCCGGTCGAGGGCACGGGCCGGCACGCCGGTCGTGGCGGTGTCGCTGTCGCCCCTGTACTTGACGATCAGGCGATCGGTCTGGACGACGTAATGCGTGGGCTGGGCTGCGTCCTGGCCGGCGGCGCTGGCAACCAGCGGGCCGGCGACGATCAGGGCCGCTGCACAAAGTTTAAACAGAGGGGAGATCTTGTGGCGCTGCGTCATGCTGCATCCTTTTTCGTTAACCGAACTGGGCAGCATAAGTGAAAACGGCCCTTGCTGGACTGTTTTCGGGGATTTCACCACAGAAAAATTTTTTTGTAAGTAACTGAATTTTAACGGTAATTATCCGAATTGAAACGCATGTGGGCGCGCATGCATGGTGGGCACAGGGTGCCCACCCTACCGACGATTCCGACGACGTAGGGTGGGCATTTGAGGCCGAKGGGGATTGATGCCGGGGGCATCAATCCAATGAAACGTGCCCACGCGGACGTTTGAGGATTGTTGGCGTCACACGTGGGCCATGCCCACGCATCACCCCTTACCAGGTCAGTTTCAGCGTGTACTTGCCACTGGTCGAACCGGTACCACCGGCGTAGTACACGACGCGCACATACCGCGCCGCCGTGGTCGACCCCGTGTTGGACGACGACGCGCTGTCCACCGCCCCCGTGCCGTTCTCGCTGCGGGCCAGCAAGGTACCCGAGCTGTTATAGATGTACAGGTCGTAGTCCGAGCTCGCATTCGGCGTCATCGTCGCGCTCAGGGTCTTGCCGGCCGGCAGTTGGACGACAAAATAATCCGTGTCCGTCGAGCTGCCCATCGTGCCGTTGACCATCGTGCCGGCCGTCGTCACGCTGTTGGCGGTGCCGAGCGTGTTGTTCGACTCCGTTTCCGAGATCGTCGTGCCGGTCCCGCCACCCGTGCCGGCGGCGGCGTCCACCGCGGCCGAGGCGTCGACGATGCCCGTGCCGCAACCCGAGCAACTGGCCAGGAACGGACGCGTGCTCGATTTCAGGCGCGATTCGACGTCGTCCGGCGTGAGGCCCGGATTCTTGGCCAGCATCAACGCGACGACACCCGCCACGTGCGGCGTCGCCATCGACGTGCCCATGTACGACGCGTAGCTGTCGGCGCCCGGCGACGTGGTGCCGGCGTTCAGGGTGGACAGGATGCCGGCGCCGCTATCGCCGCCCGGTGCCGCGACGTCGACGATAGTGCCGTAGTTCGAATACGAGGCGCGGCCGCCGGAGCGGTTCGTCGCCGCCACCGCGATCACGCCGGCGCAGTTGGCCGGGTTGCTGTTGCTGGCGTTCTGGGATTCGTTGCCGGCCGCCACGACGACGACGGTGCCGCGCGAACGGGCGCTGTTGATCGCGTTCTGCGTCGTCGTGTCGCAGGCGCCGCTGCCGCCCAGCGACATATTGATCACCTGGGCGCGCGCCGCGATGTTCGGCACGCCGGACACGGTACCACCCGATGCCCAGATGATGCCGTCGGCGATGTCCGACGTGTAGCCGCCGCACTTGCCCAGCACGCGCACGGGCACGACCTTGGCGCCGTACGCGACGCCGGCGACGCCGGTGCCATTATTCGTCAGCGCGGCGATGGTGCCGGCCACGTGGGTGCCGTGCCAGCTCGAGTTCTCGGCCGGCCGCCCGCTGCCGCACTCGCCCGCCGCGACCCAGTCGCCCGGGTCGCTGGCGTCGCTGTCGCGGCCGTTGCCATCGTTCGACACGGCGGTATCGGAAATGAAGTCATAGCCGGCCAGGATCTGGCCCGACAGGTCGGCGTGCGGGCGGTAGCCCGTGTCGATCACGGCCACGCGGATGCCGGAACCGGTCGACTTGTCCCAGGCGGCCGGCAGGTTCAGGCCACCGGTCGCTTCGAAGTAATCCCACTGCTGGTTGTACATGGAATCGTTCGGCGTGAACAGCGGGTGCATCATGCGGTCCGGCTCGGCGTACTCGACGGATGCATCGCGCGCCTTCAGCTCGGTCGCCAGCCTGGCGGCGTCGGCCAGCGAYACCTTGCGGTCCAGCTTGAAGATGCGGGCACCGGTGGCGATCGAATGCGATTCCTTCAGCAACATACCGAACTGCTGGCCGGCACGGTCGACGATCGCCTTGCGCGTGGCCGCCAGCGGCGCGGCGGCCCGCGCGGCAGACACCTGACCGCTCTTGACGGGTCCGCTCTCGTCCTTGTACTTGACGATGATGCGGTCGGTCTGGTCCGGGACGGCTGCACGCTGCGCGACAGGTGCGGCCGGCACGTCCGTGGGCACGCCCGCGCCCGCGACACCGGCGCCGAGGCCAAGGACGGCTGCAGCGCACAGTTTTACCATTGCCGGGTACTTCGATTGCTGAGACTTCATGTTTATTCCTTTTCTAGAAAAACACAAAAGTTTGATTTTCCGCAGGCAGATATGCCTGAGATCTCGTTGTCTCGACGTCCATTGTGTGAACGTCGCGCCCGTCTGAAAGCGGACACGGCAGATTAGCGCGAAAAAAATGAACGTGTAAAAAATTCACAATTGAATTTCGATGTCTATACAACACATTCAGGCACTGATAGCGCTAAAACCTAGATTCTTCGGAAAAATGTGAACTCAACAAAAGAAGGTATTGCTCCGGCGCCTCCCAATAATTAACAATGTGACGTGACTATTTGGCGTTATGGTGGGCACGGGGTGCCCACCCTACGGCAATCCAACATCGTAGGGTGGGCTCCCCGAGCCCACCAAAAACAAAAAAGGCCGCGATCGCTCGCGGCCTTTTGATCTGACGGCTTAATAAAACTTAGAAATTGCCTTTGAACTGAACACCATAAGTGCGCGGTTCATTGGTAAAGCCGGTCAGGTTATTGAAGTCGATCGCACCGGAAATACGGCGCTGGTCGAGGATGTTGCGGCCAAACGCAGCCACTTCATACTTGCCGTCGGCCCAGATATAACCCAGGCGCAGGCCGCCTTCCGTCAGCGGTTTGCCGGTGAACTCTTTCGCTTCGTACAGGAAGAAATTGATCGACGAACGGTACGACCAATCCGTGTAGACATAGAACTCGCCATCGGCGACCGGCATGCTGTAGCGGGCATTCAGGTTGACGATCCACTTCGGTGCCTGCGGCAGCGGGTTACCGTCGATGACGACGCGGCCCGCAGCGTTCAGCGGGTCGGTGATCGTGCAGGCTGCGCACTTGGTCAGCGAGAGGTTCGGGTCGCGGATTTCCGTGAAGTTGTACGACGCGCTGGCGCCGACGCGCAGGTCCGGCGTCACGAGGCCTTCGAAGTCGAGCTCGGCGCCGCGGCCGTCGGTCTTGTTCGCGTTGATCAGCTTGGTGACGTTCGTATTGCCGCCCACCACGGTCAGCTGCTGGTTCTTGATGGTGTAGTCATACAGCGAGAACGCGGCGCGGGCACGGCGTTCGAACAGGTCGGCCTTGATACCGCCTTCGTACGACGTGATCGTCTCGGCGTCGGCGATCGTGATGCCCACCGGTGCGAACGTCGAGGCCGGCGCGATGCTCGGCGCGCGGAAACCGGTCGCGATGCGGGCGTACAGGTTCACGTCACGGTTCAGCTTGTACGTGCTCGACACGTCCCAGCTGATCTTGTCCTTGCTTTCGCTGACGCTGTTCGGGCCGACCGGGGTGAAACCGATCGCGGTGACGGTCGCGAAGTCCTTCTTGTCGTCCGTGTAGCGGATACCGCCGCGCACCGACAGGGCGTCGCTGATGTTGTAGGTCACGGAACCGAACGCGGCCCAGGCTTTGTTGTTCTGCTCGCTGGCCTGGCGCGACGTCTGGGCACCGGTGGCGCTGTTATAGCCGTCGCTGCCGCCCGTCACGTCTTCCTTGAAGTAATACACGCCGGCTTGCCAGTTCAGCGGCCCCGTGTTCTTCGACTCGACGCGGAATTCCTGCGAGTACTGCTTCAGGTTRTCGATGAAGCCGCCCGTCTCGGACTGGAACGGAATGAAGCCCGGGCCTTGCGGCGTACCGCCGTCGATGTCGCCGCGGCTGTAGTAGCTGCCGACCGACTCGTAACCGGTGATCGAGTGGAAGATGGCCGGACCCAGGTCCCACGTCAGGCGGGCATTGGCGCCGTTGGTCTTCAGGTGCTGGTAGTTGCGGGCATTGGTGACGATGCTGCCGAGGTCGTAGCCGTCGACGAAATCGTTCGTGCCCTTCTGGATCAGGTTCGCGCGGAACAGGCGGGCGCTGCCGGTGGTCGTGCGCTGGTGCACGTTGAACAGGGCGCTGAACGTCGTATCCGGCTTGTACAGGAATTGCACGCGTTCGGCGTGTTCGTTGTAGCCATCCAGTTCGTCGGTCTTGTTCGTCTTCGCGACGTCGGAGTAATTGTTGATGTAGTCGTCGCGGTGCTGGCGCAGCGTCGAAACGCGCATCGCCCATTTGTCCGACAGCGGCACGTTGACGGCACCTTCGACATTGGCCGTGCCATGGGTGCCGTACGACAGGTTGTAGTAACCCTCGGTCTTCTTGAAGTTCGGCTTTTCGGACTCGAATTTCACGACGCCGGCCGGGGTATTGCGGCCGAACAAGGTGCCCTGCGGGCCGCGCAGCACTTCCACGCCGGCCAGGTCGAAGATCGGGTAGCCCTTCAGGATCGGGTTTTCCTGGACGATCTCGTCATAGATCAGCGATACCGGCTGCGATGCGAAGGTCGAGAAGTCCGTGTTGCCGTAGCCGCGGATGTAGAAGCGCGGGAATGTGCGGCCGTTCGAGGACTCGACGTTCAGGCTGGGGGTCTTGCCGGCCAACAGGCGGATGTCTGCGCCGCCGGACACGAGCACGTCCAGCTTCTCGCCCTTGATCGCGGTGACGGACACCGGTACTTCCTTGATGTTTTCGGTACGGCGCTGCGCGGTGACGGTCACCGTCTGCAGTTCGGTGGGCTGCGCAGTCTGGGCCAGGGCCACGCCACCGGGTACGGTTGCGAGTGCCAGCATCGCGCCATGCGCGGCGATAACGCGCTTGTGCATCTTGGACATCTTGATCATTGAGTTTTTCCTGGGGAAGAGTAAAAAAAACTGCCGCGTTGTCTCCGCTTGTCTCTCCTGAGGCGCCTGGGTAAGGCAGGCCATCGGCCTCGGCAAACTTGCACCTGATTGTCGATGTCTAAATATTGCCGGCTTGTCAAACGGCAATTGTCGAGTATTTATGTAGGCTTATGCAAGAATTACGCACGTCATACGCATTCTTTACAACAGGTTGTCTTAAGTTCAATCCAGCGTATGGCAGGGCGATCGTTCACTTTTTCCCGAAAAACCCTTGCGCATTTTCGAGGGGATACGCTATGATTCGGGCCTCTTCGGACGTGATGACAAACGTCGGCAAGAAAACCCTGAAACAGAGTGACGGGCGCTTAGCTCAGTTGGTAGAGCGGATCCCTTACAAGGATTAGGTCGGGAGTTCGAGCCTCTCAGCGCCCACCATACGTTTCAGAAATCTTGTCCCGGAAGAACCGATCAAAGTAAAACGGAGCGGTAGTTCAGTTGGTTAGAATACCGGCCTGTCACGCCGGGGGTCGCGGGTTCGAGCCCCGTCCGCTCCGCCAGTATTAAAAAAAGGGTCCGTTTTTCGGACCCTTTTTTGTTCTATCAGAGTGCCTGCCCTGCGGGAGGCACGGTTTGGGGCTCGAAGGGTTTCGCTTGCAAGCGAAACCGCRGCCCGCGGGACGTGGGCGAGCCCCGTCCGCTCCGCCAGAATTTAAAAAAGGGTCCGTTTTTTCGGACCCTTTTTTCGTTTCAAGCATCCCCCAGCAAGTCCGACACGCTGCCCCGATATAATTCGGGCTCCCTTTCGCTTTTTCCGCTCCCGTGTCCAAGCCTTCTTCGCCCATCTGGCTGTTCGATCTCGACAACACGCTGCATGACGCATCGCACGCGATCTTCCCGGCGATCAGCGCCAACATGAACGCGTACATCGCGCGGGTGCTCGGCGACGGCGTCACGCCGGCCAGCCAGGAAGCGGTGGACGCGGCCCGCGTCGGCTACTGGAAACGCTACGGCGCGACCCTGCTGGGCATGATCCGCCACCACCGCGTCGACGCGGCCGACTTCCTGCGCCAGACCCACGACATCGGCGCGCTGCACGACCTCGTGCGCTACGAGCACGGCCTGGAGCGCATGCTGCGCCGCCTGCCCGGGCGCAAGATCCTGCTGACGAATGCGCCGACCGCGTACTCGACCGGCGTCATGCGCCACCTCGGGCTGCAGCGCCAGTTCGCGCACCACGTCGCGATCGAGGACATGCATGTGCACCGCCAGCTGCGTCCGAAGCCGTCGACGCTGATGCTGCGCCGCCTGCTGCGGCGCCAGCGCGTGTCGGCGGCACGCTGCATCCTCGTCGAGGACACGCTCGTAAACCTGAAGCGCGCGAAGCTGCTCGGC
>NZ_JBFUDR010000236.1:0-10293 GCF_056404615.1 Massilia sp. P2_C2
GGCACGGGGTGCCCACCCTACGTAGACTCTAACGAGGAGACGACGTGGCGCGACGCGGATTCCCGCGCGCCGCCGCGCTGGTTGCGATCCTGTCGTTCGTGCTGGCGGGCGAGAGCGTCCCGGCGCGCGCGCAGGTCGAAGTCAGGATGTGGACGCTGCTTTCGGGCGGCGACGGCGCGCGCATGCGGGCGCTGGTCGACGACTTCAATGCCACCCAGCGCGACGTGCGCGTGGTCAGCACGACCCTCAAATGGGGCGAGCCTTTCTATACGAAGCTGATCACGGCCTCCGTCGTGGGCGCCGGGCCGGACGTCGCGACCATCCACCTGTCGCGCATCGTCAACCTGGCGGGCGGCGGCGTGCTGCGGCCGATTTCTCCGGCCGAGCTGGCGGCGGCCGGCCTGCGCGGCCAGGACTACCTGCCGCGCCAGTGGGCCAAGGCGCACTACCAGGACGCGACGTATGCCATCCCGCTCGACGTGCACCCGTTCGTCCTGTACTACAACAAGACACTCGCCGGCAAGGCCGGGCTGCTCGATGCGGCCGGCAAACTGAAACCCATCGAGGGCGTGGACGCGCTGACGGGCGCCTTCCGTAGCGCCACCGAACGCACGGGCCAGCGCGGCCTGACGATGGAGAGCAGCCAGAGTTCATACGCCATCTGGCGGTTGTGGCTGTCCATGCTCGCGCAGCAGAACGTCACCATCATCCGCAATGGCCGGTTCACGTACGGCCCGGCCGGCGCCGCCACGCTGGCGCGCATCAGCGAATGGTTCACGAAAGGCTATGCGCAGGCCGGCCTCGATTATCCGGCGTCGACGAGCCAGTTCATGGGCGGCGGTGCCGCGTTCATGCTGAACGGCGTATGGGAAGTGCCGGAGCTCGTACGCGCATCGAAGGCAGGTTCGCTCGGCTTCGAGTACGGCATCGTGCCGCTGCCGCGCATGTACGCAAACGCGTCCACGTGGGCCGACTCGCACGGGTTCGCGCTGCCGGCCAACCCGGGCCATGAACCGTCGCCGGAAAAGGTGAGGGCAGTGCTGCGCTTCATCGCCTACGTCAGCAAGCATTCGCTGGGCTGGGCCGAGGGCGGCCATATTCCCGCCTATCGTCCGGTGGCGGAATCGGCGGAAGCGAAAAGCCTGATGCCCAACGCGATGTATGCACAGGTCGCGAACGACGTCGTGTACGATCCGGACGGCTGGACCATGGGAGCGGCCGGGCCGCTGGAAGCCATCGCCTCGAAGTTCCTGCCGGCCGCGCTGTACGGCTACCTGACGCCGGAGCAGGCCGTGCACAAATTCGAGTCGGAAGCGGCGCGCCCCGTGCGCAAGCGCCCGCCGCGCTATTGAAGGGGCCCCGCATGCGCGACGATACGCCTCACACCTCCATGGGCCCGACGAGCGCGCGGCGCGAGACGCTGCCCGCGTGGCTGCTGCTGGCGCCGTTCCTTGTCGCGTTCGGACTGTTCTTGTTCCTACCGGCACTGGAGACGTTCTGGTTGAGCCTCACGGAGAGCAGCCTCACGCGCACGAACGCGTTCGTTGGCCTGGACAATTACCACACGCTGCTGAACGACCCGTCGTTCTGGGATTCCGTCGGCAACACGTTCTATTTTTCGCTGCTGACGGTGATTCCGCTGTGCGCCATCGGCCTGTCGATGGCGATGCTGGTCGAGCGCTTCACGGGCGTGCAAGGCTGGCTGCAGGGCGCGTTCTTCCTGCCGTTCGTGCTGCCGATCTCCGTGATGACGCTGATCGCCGACTGGATGCTGCAGCCGTCGTCCGGCGTCGTCAACCACATCCTGGGCGGGGCGCGCCCGTGGCTCGCGGATCCGCACTGGGCCTTGCCGGCCGTCGCCATCGGCACGATCTGGTGGACGGTCGGCTTCAACATGCTGCTGTTCCTCGCCGGGCTGCGCAACATCCCGGCCGAGCTGTACGAGGCGGCCGCGCTGGACGGCGCGCGCGGGTTCACGCTGTTCCGCACGATCACCTGGCCGGCGCTGCGGCCCRTCGTCTCCACCGCGCTGATCCTGCAGCTGATCGCGTCGCTGAAGATCTTCGGACAGACGTACATCCTCACGAGCGGYGGTCCGTTCAACACGACGCGCGTCACCTTGCACTACATGTACGAGACGGCGTTCACGCAGAGCGACGCCGGCTATGCGGCGGCCGTCGCGATGGCCTTCGTCGCCATCGTCATCGTGCTGTCGCTGCTGCAGACGTGGATCGGGAAGTGGCTCGCGGGGAGGGATGGATGAATCGCTCGGGATCGTTCTGGACCATTGCCGGCGCCGCCTGCGCCATTCTACTCGTGGCGCTGTGGGCATTTCCGCTGCTGTGGGCGCTGTCGACGTCGCTTAGGCCGGAGCTGGAGACCGTCTCGAGCCGGTTCCACTGGCTGCCGCAGACGTGGACCCTGGACGCCTACCGCAAGACGCTCGGCGCGGGCAATGTCGTGCGCTGGCTGCTCAACAGCTTCGTCGTCGCGCTGCTGGTCACGGTCGTGACGATGGCGATCAGCCTGATGGCCGCGTACGCGTTCTCGCAGCTGCGTTTCCGCGGCCGCGGCATCGTGTTCGGCGTCGTCATGCTGGGATTCCTGCTGCCGTTCGAGGCGCTGCTCGTGCCGCTGTTCCGCACGATGCACCAGCTGGGCCTCATCAATTCGTATGCCGGCATCGTGCTGCCGCAGGTGGTGGCACCGGTCGTCATCTACGTGTTCAAGCAGTTCTTCGATGCGATTCCAGCGGACTTCCGCGAGGCGGCCTTGATGGACGGTGCCGGCCCGCTGCGCGTGCTGTGGAGCGTCTACCTGCCGATCTCGGGCAACATCGTGTGGGCGATGGCGATCGTGACGTTCATCGCCGCGTGGAACAATTTTCTGTGGCCGTTCATCATCGTCACGTCGAACGACATGATGACGATCCCGCTGGGCCTGACGCAGACCTATGATGCGTTCGGCGTGCGCTACGCCCAGCTGATGGCGGCCGCGCTGCTCGGCGCGCTGCCTGTGGCACTCGCCTATGTGCTGTTCCAGCGCCGGGTCACGCAGGGCTTCCTCGCGGCGAGCGGGTTGAAAGGATAAGGAGAACCCATGGCATCGGTCCGGCTGCGCGGCATCCGCAAGACATATGACGACAACCCCGTCATCAAGGGTGTCGACCTGGACATCGAGGATGGCCAGTTCGTCGTCTTCGTCGGGCCGTCCGGCTGCGGCAAGTCCACGTTGCTGCGCATGATCGCGGGCCTGGAAGACATCACGGACGGCACGCTGGAGTTGAATGGCATCCTCAGCAACACGGTGGAGCCCGCGCGGCGCGGCATCGCGATGGTGTTCCAGAGCTACGCGCTGTACCCGCACATGACGGTGGCGGAAAACATGGGCTTTGCGCTGAAGCTCGCGAAAGTGCCGCAGGCGGAGGTGACGCAGCGCGTGCGCCATGCGGCCGAGATCCTGCAGATCGCGCACCTGCTGGACCGCAAGCCGAAGGCCTTGTCGGGCGGCCAGCGGCAGCGCGTGGCGATCGGCCGCGCCATCGTGCGCAAGCCCGAGGTGTTCCTGTTCGACGAACCGCTGTCGAACCTCGACGCCGCGCTGCGCGCCCAGACCCGCGTGGAGCTGGCGCGCCTGCACAAGGAATTGAAGGCCACGATGATCTACGTGACGCACGACCAGGTCGAGGCCATGACTCTGGGCGAACGAATCGTCGTGTTCAACGCCGGCCGCATCGAGCAGGCCGGCACGCCGCTCGCGCTGTACGAGCGGCCCGCGAACCTGTTCGTGGCGGGTTTCCTCGGTTCGCCCCGGATGAATACCTTTCCGGCCACCCTGGTCGGGTACGCGGGCGGCCTCGCGACCGTGCGCACGCCCGGCGGCGGCGTGCTCCAGGTGGTGGCCGATGTCAGCCAGGCGGGGGCCGGCGCCCCGCTCACGTTGGGCGTGCGGCCCGAACACCTGCGACTCGACGGCGTGGGCGAAGCAGGCATCCCCGGCCGCCTCGCGCTGGCCGAATACCTGGGAGACGTTACGGTCGCGTATATCCAGGTCGAGGGTGTCGACGGCATGGTCGCGGCCAGGTGTCCGCCCGACGTGCCGCTGCCGCCGCCGGGATCCGCCGTCCGGCTGCGCTTCGATCCGGCGCGGGCCTTGCTGTTCGACGATCAAGGCGCGGCGCTGCAACGTCCTGATGGCAGCAGAACCGGTAGGGTGGGCACTCCGAGCCCACGCGAACGCGTGTAATGTCCGTGATATGCGAACTTTACGCGTGGGCACAGGGTGCCCACGCTACTGGGAGAGCTCTTACAGGTTGAAACGTCTCTTACAGCGGGATCGACAGCTTTCGGCCGCGCACAGTGTCACACTGTGGCCGTGCGTACAGATTGCGCCGAGACTACGTGCCAACATGGCGCATCAACCTGACAGGGGGAACTCATGAAACTCGATACCCAACTCATCAAGCGCGTTGTTGCCGTTGCCGCTTTGACCGCCGCGTCCACGTCCGCGTTCGCCCAGAGCGCCGAATACCGGCGTGGCTACGAGGACGGTTATACCGCGGGCATGCGCGCCGCCGACCAGGACCGCGACCGCAATCCGGGCTACGGCCGCCTGTACGTCGAAGAGGCCGAGTATGGCGTGCGCGGTGCGTCATGCGATGCCCGCCGGACAGTCTGGCAGGAACTGCGGCGCAACGACGGCGTCATCCGGGTCGGCAACCAGTTGTGCGGCGACCCGGCCCGCGGCGCGACCAAGCGGTTGCGCGTCGTCTACCGCTGCGGCGATAGCGAGCCGGCGCGGGTCGTCGGGCGCGAAGGCGAGACACTGCGTCTGAGCTGCCGGCGCTGATCGCGGCCGGGCGGGGCGGGAAAATTTTTGTCCCGGGTGTCTATTTTGGGGATCGTGGAACGTCGTCATGTTGCAGGACCCGTTATCCTTCCACAACGACCAGAGGACACCATGAAAAAGCAAGTCATCTTCAACCTGCCCGTCAGGGACCTGGACAAATCCCGCGCCTTCTTTTCCGCCCTCGGCTTCGGCTTCAAGCCGGACTTCAGCAACCCCAACGCGGCCTACATGGTCGTCGTGGAGGGCGCCATCGACGTGCTGCTGACGACCGAAGCCTTCTTCGGTTCCCTCACCGGCAAGCCGGTCGTGCGGGCGAAGGAGGCCAACGAAATCGTGATCTGCCTGAATTGCGACAGTCGGGAAGAACTGGACGACCTGATCGCACGGGCGGCGGCGGCCGGTGCGCGCATCCCGCATCGGCCGGAAGACCACGGCTTCATGGTCGACCAGGGCTTCGAGGATCTCGACGGCCATTTGTGGAACCTGGTCTGGATGGCGCCCAAGGCCTGACCGGATCATCCCGCGTTCAGATCGGGCGCTGCCCCTGCGCCTCGGCGAACGCCCGTGGCACGACGCCGATCTGCTGCAGCACGCCCAGCCGGTCGGCCTGCAGCCAGGCGCGCACGATCTGCCCGTCACGAACCTGGTAGATCACGTTTCCTTCCTGCATCACTTCGGCATGGCTGGGCTGGATGCCGGCGTACCGGCCGCCATGCACGGCGCGGAAGGTCCAGCGCGCGGCCACCTTGTCCGTCTCGCCGAATACGTCGTGCAATTCGAAGCGTACGCCGGGGAAGCCCGTCAGCACGGCTTCGATCGTTGCGTGGAACTCGCGCGGCCCCCGCTCGCCGCGCGCGCCGACGAAATCCGGCGCGACCAGCGCATCCAGCCGGTCCAGGTCCCGGCCATTGATGCATTCCTCGTACAGCGCCCGTACCAGGGCTTTGTTGGCGGCGGCGGTGTTCGTCATGCTCGTCATCCTGTCCTCCTCGTGGTTGCTCGCGTCGCTGCCGGAAGAGCGCACCCCGACCAAGGCAGACTGGACCCGGTTATCCAGCCTGTGGCGGCGCGAGCTCGACGAGCGCATCGCGCAGCTGACGCGGCTGCGCGACCAGCTGGACGATTGCATCGGCTGCGGCTGCCTCTCGATCGAGGCCTGCAAGCTGCGCAATCCGCTGGACGCGTTGTCGGAACAGGGAAGCGGGCCGCAACGCCTGTAATGCAAGCGTTGGGCGTGCCCCCCGGCCGTCTGTCCACCTCCGCCATGCACGAAACGAGGTAAACCTTATCGCCAGACCAACTCATGAGTGCCCTTGATTACTCCATTGAAATATTGAATAAAAACAATTGCCTATTGGAACTATTTGGTTATATGATGATTCCAATCAAACAATTCGATTGAGGGATTCATGTTGCACTACATATGTACTCGCGCTGTCCTGCTTCAGAAATTCACGTTTGAGGTGGTGGCGCATGGGCTTTAACAAGTTGCGTGTGTCCACCCGCCTGGGAATCGGATACGGTCTCGTTTCTCTTCTGCTGTTCGTCGTCACGGTACTGGGCGTCAACCGCATGGCCCACATCAAGGATCGCGTCGACGAGATCATCAAGGTCAACGACGTCGAAGCCCGTCTCGCCTCGACCATGGATCTGACGGTCACGGAACGCGCGCTGGCGTTGCGCAACCTGATCCTGCTCGACAGTACCGACAAAAAAGAAGTCCAGATGGAAATCGACCGCGTCGCCGAGCAGGAGAAGAAGTACGCCGAGGCGGATCAACAACTGGGCACCATGTTCGGGACCCTGATCAGTACTTCCCCCAAGGAAAAGGAATTGCTCGAGAAGATACGCCAGCAGGCAAAGGCGGCCGCGCCGTTCTATCCGCGCGCCGTGCAGATGGCGTTGGACGGGAAGGGCAGCGAGGCATATCAACTGATGCGTTTCGACTTCCGCCCGGTCCAGAAACAATGGTGGGCGCTGATGCGTGAACTGGCGGCCGTCGAACAGACGCAGAACGACGAACAGCTGCGCCTGGCCGACGAAGCCTATAGCAACGCACGCGCGCTGATGCTCGGCTTCGGTGCGCTGGCCGTGCTGACGGGTGTACTGGCGGCCTGGCTGATCACGCGCGGCCTGCTGCGCCAGCTCGGCGGTGAGCCGACCGACGCCGTGCGGATCGCCGGCGAGATCGCGGCCGGCAACCTTGCGGTCGACATCCAGACGCATCCCGGCGACGATGCCAGCCTCATGTTCGCCATGCGCTCGATGCGCGACAGCCTGGCCCACCTCGTCAGCCAGGTGCGCACCGGCACCGATACCATCGCGACCGCGTCGTCCCAGATCGCGGCCGGCAACCTCGACCTGTCCAGCCGCACCGAACAGCAGGCCGGTTCGCTCGAGGAGACGGCATCGTCGCTGGAAGAGATGACGTCGGCCGTCAAGCAGAATGCCAACAATGCGCGCCAGGCGAACGGCCTGGCGATGTCGGCGTCGCACGTCGCCGAGAAGGGCGGCGAGGTGGTGTCGCAGGTGGTGAACACGATGGGCGCGATCAACCAGTCGGCGCAACGTATCGTGGAAATCATCGGCGTCATCGACGGCATCGCGTTCCAGACGAACATCCTTGCGCTGAACGCCGCCGTCGAGGCGGCCCGTGCCGGCGAACAGGGACGCGGTTTCGCCGTGGTCGCAACCGAGGTGCGCAACCTCGCCCAGCGTTCCGCGGCAGCCGCCAAGGAGATCAAGACGCTGATCTCCGACTCGGTCGAAAAGGTCGATTCCGGCAACAGGCTCGTCGAGGAAGCCGGCGCGACGATGCATGAAGTGGTCGACAGCATCAAGCGCGTGACCGACATCATGTCCGAAATCGTGGCGGCAAGCGAGGAGCAGGCCACCGGCATCGACCAGGTGAACGGCGCCATGATGCAGATGGACGGCGTGACGCAGCAGAACGCCGCCCTCGTCGAGGAAGCGGCCGCGGCGGCGCAATCGCTGCAGGAGCAGGCAGACCATCTGTCGCAGGTGGTCAGCGTGTTCATGCTGTCCGGCGCCCAGCGTGCCTCGGGGCATGCCGCAGCCTCGCGCGCGGAACCGCAGCTCGCGTCGGTCGTCCGGCTCGAGCCCGGCCGCGGCACCGCGCTGACCGTGGCGCCGCGCGCTACGCGCCGCAAAACCGGTTAAAGGGCGCTTGACGTCGCCCGTGTCAAGGAGTACATCCAGGTAGTTTCAGTCGGCCAAAACTGTAGCAATTCACGAGGGAGCGGTGATGAGCAACGATGTGGCGGTACATGAAGCAGCAAAATGTGGACCCGCTCTGGCGGGAAGCAATATCTACTGGCATTCCGGGAAAGTCACCCCTGCGCACAGGCAGCGGTATTTCGGACACGAACCG
Organism: Massilia sp. P2_C2; assembly: GCF_056404615.1. NCBI lineage: Bacteria > Pseudomonadati > Pseudomonadota > Betaproteobacteria > Burkholderiales > Oxalobacteraceae > Massilia > Massilia sp. P2_C2. Next base: position 8,240 of record NZ_JBFUDR010000236.1, read on the forward strand.
GCGACGATCTGGCTCACGGGCCTGTCCGGCGCCGGCAAGTCGACGCTGGCCTATGAGCTGGAACACCTGATGCTCGACCGGGGCCACCCGAGCTTCGTGCTCGACGGTGACAACGTCCGGCATCACCTCAACCGCGACCTCGGCTTCACGGCGAACGACCGGCGCGAAAACATCCGCCGCACCGCCGAGGTGGCGCGTCTGATGAACGATGCGGGCCTGTTCGTCGTCACCGCGTTCATTTCGCCGCTGCGCGAAGACCGGCAGGTGGCGCGCGAGATCATCGGCGCGGAACGGTTCGTCGAGGTCCACGTCAGCACCAGCATCACGGTGTGCGAGGGGCGCGATCCCAAGGGCCTGTATTCGCGGGCGCGCGCCGGCCAGATCAAGGACTTCACCGGTATCTCCGCGCCTTACGAGCCGCCCGAGCGTCCCGACATCGCCATCGACACCGGGGCGATGTCGATCGAGGAAGCGACGCGCGCGCTCTACAGTCATCTGGCGCGGCGCATGGCCTGAAACATGGACACGCAACGTTTCGACGTGTTCAACGGCGATGCCGACGGCATCTGCGCCCAGCATCAATGGCGCCTGGCGTATCCTGCACCGAGCACCCTCGTCACCGGGGTCAAGCGCGACGTCGCGCTGCTGCAGCGGGTTGCCTGCGCGGAGGGGGCCGAGGTGACGGTGTTCGACATCGCCATCGATGCCAATGCGGCGCCGCTGCGGCGCGTCCTCGACAGCGGCGCGCACGTGACCTGGTTCGACCACCATTCGGCCCGCCAGGCCTTTCCGCACCCGCGCCTGCGCCTGTTCTGGGACGATGCGCCTACCGTCTGTTCGAGCCTGCTCGTCGACCGGCAACTGGCGGGCCGCTTCCGGGCCTGGGCCGCCGCCGCCGCGTTCGGCGACAACCTGGCAGGGCCGGCGCGCAGCCTGGCGCAAAGCATGGGCCTGTGCGAGACGCGCACTGCCGCGCTGGCCGAACTGGGGACAGTGTTGAACTATAACGCCTACGGCGAGCGCGTCGACGACCTGCACTTCGCGCCGGACGCACTGTACCGGGCAATCAGTCCGTATGTCGATCCGTTCGACTTCATCGCGTCGTCAAGCCAGTACCGCATGCTGGCGGACGGCTATCGGGAGGACGCCGCCCGCATGACCGGCCTGCATCCCGAGTGGGAATGGGACTATGGCGCGGTCTACGTGCTGCCCGATGCCTGCTGGGCGCGGCGGGTGTCCGGCGTGCTGGCCAACCAGCTGGCCGCCGGCGACGACGGGCGCGCCTACGCCGTGCTGACCGAAAACACGGACGGCACGTTCGTCGTCAGCGTGCGCTCGGGCGAGCCCGGTACGCATGCCGCCAACGTGCTGTGCGAGTGCTTCGACGGCGGCGGCGGACGGCGTGCGGCGGCAGGCATCAACCGGCTGCCGGCCGACGACGTCGAGCGCTTCGTGCGCGCCTTCTCCGATTATTTCGGCGGCTGCGGTGGGTAACCCATCGCTCGCGTCCCTCGGCTTTCTGTTCCTGCGCATCGGCTGCACCAGTTTCGGCGGCTACATGGCACTGGTGTCGGCCACGCAGGACGCCGTCGTCCGGAAGCGCGGGCTGCTGGCCGACCAGGACGTGCTCGACGGCGTGACGCTCGCCTCGATCCTGCCCGGACCGGTGGCGATCAACACCGTCGCTTACGTGGGCTACCGGCTGCGCGGCGCGGCCGGCGCCGCGGTCTGCGTGTGCGCCGCGCTGCTGCCGGCGTTCGTGTTCATGGTGGCGCTCGCAAGCCTGTATTTCCGCTGGGGCCGGCTGCCGCAGGCCGAACGCGTGTTCATGGGGATCATGCCCGCCGTGGCGGCGATCGTCCTGGCCGCGGCCTGGCGCATGTGCCGCGCTACGGTGCGCGGCTGGCGCGAGGCGCTGGTGGCCGCGGGCGCGGCCGTGCTGCTGTTGACCTTCTCTGGTGTGCTCGTCACGCTGGCCATCGTCGTGGCGGCGGCGTCGATCGGGCGCCTCTGGTTCCATGCCGGGGGCGCGGCGCCGGCCGCGGCGCCCGCCG
>NZ_JBFUDR010000237.1:0-10283 GCF_056404615.1 Massilia sp. P2_C2
GAGCACTCATGTCGTCAGTTTACCTGCGCCCGAGCGGGCTACTGGGACCGATTTATGCAACAAAGCCATTGTAAAGTATAAAACTGCTTTCTCATTATGCCCTACACTCCGCAATTCAATCTTTACCAAAATGACAAGACTCACCAGTCGCCGCGCCATTCGTTCGCAAATTCTGAATCGCGGTCAAAGCCGACAATTTCTCCGATATTTCTGTTAGCAGGCGTTCGAAACCGAAGTCGATCACCTCATTAGTTTTGTGTTTAGAAATCCGTTGAGCGATAATTCATGTTACTTGCACGAAAAAAGTTCCAGCATCTAGAGGTTTGATGTGCCAACGAACAGCATCGATGTAAAGATAGCCAACTGCATCCGAGAGGCCGAAAATCCCTTGATAAGGAGCGGGGAAATTACCTCCATATAATTGCAGCGCAAATTGTTCATTTTTCAGCGCAATGGGCTCGGCTTGGAGCATAGTAGGTTCCCCACCGACTTTTGATCCACCATAAGGTGCAGCAGGATCGAGCTCAGCAACTCCGACTTCAACAGTTACTGGTGGAATAACGTCTGATCCGAGTACTTCACGGCCCGCTTTATGAACGATGACTCTTGTGTAACCTTTTCGCAACCATTCCAATTCTTCCGAAGATCCATGGTAGGTGATGTTATCCAAAAAGTATTCGGATTTAGAATAATATGAAAATACAGAAACAAACAAATCTGCTGGAAGATCAATTCCGGCATTAACAGTTAAAAAATTTGCTGGCATGGACATCACAAGAGTTAGCGGCACTCCATCGGGTGCACTTGGCCAATCCACAATATTTTCGATTAATGCTCCCCCACCAATACGAGGTTTTCTGTTATCAGTACACGCCCCCGAAAAATTTAACTTTTTCCCAGCAATCATTTAGCACCCTTTCGTTAATTTCCGAAGAAATTTATTGGCTTGCTTACGCAATCGCCGTACGTGGCTTGCAGACATGCCAGCTTTCCTCAGGCCGCCTTGAGTTATGTCGAGTTCCACTTTCACTTGTGGATGAAACTCATTTACCCCAAGGCCGTAAGTATTTCGGATTTTTGCCTCGTGATAATGTGCGCCGCCAATACCCCTCGAGTCTCTGAGCGGCCCTCTCGTATGATGATCCAAGTCCAACGCGATGGATGGATTCTCACCTAACCGTGTTTCGCCGGCCAACCCCATTTGTTGTAGATACTCATGACGTATCAGTTCGTGCGCTTGCAAACCATCCCCAACATGCGCACCGCCATTCAAATTCGCGTAGGTGCCCAGCTGACCTAGCGCCGCCCAACCATAGGGATCCATCCACCCGTTTGGATTCGACGTATAGGAGTAAAGATTCAGCCCACCATCCAACCCGATCGGATCCTGACTGACATACCTCCCCACATCCGGATCGTAATACCTGAACGTGTTGTAGTGCAGCCCAGTCCCCCCATCCGCATACTGCCCCGGGTACCGCAACGGCTGCTCGGTGCGCTCCAGCAGCGCCGCGTCCTCGCCGCGTTCGACCTTGCCCCACGCCGTATATTTCCCGGCCCACGCCAGTTCGCCCGCCTCGTCCGTCAATTCCAGCGGCGTGCCCACCGGGTCGGTATGGAAGTGGAAGATGCGCGCCGTCTCACGCGCCCTGTCGATGCCGACCTGCGCCAGGACGCCGCCGATCACCGCGTCCAGCCGCGCCAGCGGGGTGTAAGGTGAGTCCGGGCTGTACACGTAGTTGCTGACGCTGCCGTCGCGCACTTCCTGGACCATGCGCATGCCCTGCCACACGAAACGCTTGCGTTGTTCGCGCGCGCCGCCGAACGCGTCGCGGCGAATCTCGCTGCTGGCGATGCGGCGGCCGAGCGGGTCGTAGTCGAAGCGCGTCTCGACGGTGCCCTGCGCGTCCTCGGTCGTCACGGCGACCAGCCGGTCTTCCGCATCGAACGTGAAGCGCTGGCTCTGGCGCGTACCCTTGTGCTTCTGGCTGACGTTGCCCCACGCGTCGTACTCGAAGCGGATGTCGCGCCAGACCTTCAGCCGGTTGCCTTCGACCCGGCCCTGGCTGCCGTCCGGCGCGCGGTCGAGCAGGTTGCCGGCCGCGTCCCACACGAAGCGCTCCGGCACCACATCGTCGGCGCGATCCTGGCGCAGCAGGTGGCCGGCCGGGTCGTACTGGTAGTCGATACGGCCGCGCACGTTGTCGTGTTGGGCGGCCAGTTCGCCGAGCCGATCGTAGCGGTAGGTGCGCCAGAAGCGGCCCTGGCCCGGCCCCAGCACGTCGGCACCCGTGCCCGCCGCCTGCCACAGGCGGCGGCCGAGCGGATCATACGCCGTTTTCTGGACCAGCCGTCCCTGCGTGCGCAAGACCTCGCGGTGCAGGTCGTCCCGTTCGACGTCGCTGATGACGCGGTCGCCCGCGCGGATCTGGTGCACGTGGCCAGAACCATAGCTGAGCAGGTCGATCCGCTGCCGGTGCGGCAGCGCGAGCGCAGCGATGTTGTCGAGTTCATCGAGTTCGTACGCCACGGTGCCCTCGGCGCCGTGTTCGGCGATCAGCCGGCCGGCCTGGTCATAGTCGAAGGTGACGCTGCCGGCAGTTACGCCGAGCGCGGCGCCCAGCGGCGTCGGTTCGCGCCGCGCCGCCACCAGGCGGTCCGCGTCGTTCCACGTATAGGTGCCGATTGACGTCGCCGTGCGCTGCGCGAGCAGGCGTCCCATCCTGTCGCGCTCGAACAGCGTCGTGCGACGCGCACGCTCGCGCGCATCAGGTGCACCGAGCTTTTCCAGTTCGACCAGTTCGCCCGCCGCGTCGTAGCGCAGCCGGCGCTCCACGCCGTCGGGCCGGACTTCGCGCACGAGCCGGTCGCCGGCATCGTAGTCGAACGCATACCCTGTCGCCGCATCGGTCGACAACACGGTGAGCCTGCCGCGCGCATCGTAGCGGTAAACGAGCCCGCGCCCGGCCGCATCGCGCGCTTCGACCACCTGCCCGCGCGCATTGCGCAGCCAGCGGCCCTCGGACGGACCGTAGCGTTGCGCGATCAACAGGCCGGCCGCGTCGTACGCGCTTTCCTGCACGGTGCCGTCCGGCAGGATGATCCGCACCGGTTCGCCCGTCGGCAGGCGTTCGAAGCGCGTGTGGTTGCCCAGCGCGTCCGTCACGCTCGCCAGGTAGCCGGCGGCATCATACGCATAGCGCGTCGTCTTGCCCGAGCAATCCGTGTACGCGGTCATCAGGCCAAGCACATTCCACGTCATGGTCTGGCGGCCACCGCGCGCATCGATGCGGGCGATGGGCAGCGGGCTCAAACCCTCGGGGTATTCGTAGCGTTCGGTGCGCTGCAGTGGGTCGGTCGTCGCGAGCATGCGCCCCAGGTGATCGTAGTCGGCACGCCAGCGTGCACCGTCCGGCGTGGTCACCTCGCTGACGCGGACACTGTTGCCGTCGTACGTCGTTTCGGTGCGGCGTCCGAGCGGATCGGTCTCGGCGACGATGCGGCCGGCCGCGTCGTATTCGAAAGCGATACTGCGTTCGCCGGGCAGTTCGATCCGCGTCGGCTGGCCCGCGGCATCGTATTCCATCGTGTAAGCACCGCCATCGAGGTCGGTGCACGCAAGGATCTGGTGATGTTCGTCGTACGTCCAGTGCGCCTCGCGTCCCAGCTCGTCCCGCACGGACGTGCGCCGGGCCGCCAGGTCGTACGTGAATTCGGTGCGCTCGCCTTCGCTGCACCAGCAGGCGGCCACGCGCGGCACGCCGTCCTGCACGGTCCAGGCGTAGTTCGACACCAGTCCCAGCGCATTCGTGTGGCTCGTCATCAGGCCATCGGCATAGGTGAACCGGCGCACTGCGTGGCCGTTCGCATCGAGCACGGTGACGAGCTGGCCGTGCGCGTCGTAGTCATAGCGTACCAGCACGCGCGGGTCGCCGCCGACACGCTCGATGGCCACCAGCCGCCGGCCCGTCGCGTCGTCGTAGGCAAGGCGCAACTGGATGCCGCCGCCGGCATGGATGGCCTGCACGCGGCCGGCATCGTCGCGCACGAAGGCCTGCCATTGGCCGCTGCGGTCTTCCATCCGTTGCAGCCGCCCGACCGCGCCTGCCGCGACGTCGACATGCCCGAAGTCGTAATAAATCTCGTTCAGGTCGTACAGGATGTAACGGCCATCGTGCGTGCACGCGAGGTAGCGTTGCTCGGCCTCGCTGTACAGCGTGTGGCCCGGCGGGATAGTGGGGAAACCGGTCTCGCGTCCCAGCGCGTCCACCAGCCACAAGCCGCCGTCGCGTGGTTCCAGCCGGAGTTCCCACGGCACCACCCAGCCGCGGCCGAGCGCGCCCTCCTTCGTCACGCCGCTCGAATAGAAGCGGTTGACCACGACCGGCAGCGGCGCCGGCACGACGACATCCACCTCGTCCTGCGCCAGCAGCAGCTTGCGCCCCGTCGCCACGTCCACCGGCCGCCCGAACAGGCCGCCCATCACGCGACTGACGACGGGTGCTGCGACATAGCGCCCCACCGCCTCGCCGACCATGAAGCCGCCGATGAACCTGGCGGCGCACGGCACGACGGCACGCGACAATCCGCCGGCGGCCTTGACGAGGCCCGCGAGGCCGCCGACGAGGCCCGCCAGCGCGAACGCCCAGTCGACCGTCGTGCGCAGCCAGGACGGCACTTCATCCGCGACGGGCAGCCAGGCGACCCGGCCGCCGCCGATGAAGACGTTACTGGAACCGTCGTCGATCTTCGCACCGCACGCGATGGCGTCCTGCTTGCGCGCGGCCGGACGGCCGTTGATGAATACCGTGCCGGAGCCCTCCGCGACCAATGGCACCGGATTGTGCTTGCTGCACACCGTGGTGCTGGCGGTGGCGTAGGCGGCGCCGCGGCTGTTGGTGAAGACGTTCGGCGAGGCGCTGCTGATCGTGCCGGATGGCGATGAGAACATCTTCCCGATCGCCTCCCCCAGGCCGAGGATGGCGGCCGCGCCGACGCCCGCCAGCAGGCCGGCCAGCAGCGCGACGCCGAAGCCGCACGTGAACGTGGCGAAGGCGACGGCGGCGATCAGCGCGACGCCGATCACGGCGCCGATCAGGAATCCGCCGAGCGCGCCGGTATGGGCGATCGGATCGGTCAGGCGGGCAGCTTCGAACATGGGACGGCCGGGCGGTCGTCAGGCGGCGGGCTGGAAGCTGTCGAGCCACGTGCGCCACAGCGTCTCGAAGCGCTCGTCGGGCGCGCGCGGCGTGGCGGCCGTGAACACGAGCGCGCGGCCATTGCCGATGTCGAACGCCGCCTGGCGCTGGCGGATCACCTGGGCACCGTTCTTGTACTGGGCGTCGATGCGCTCGCCGACGAGGGCCGGCTCGTGCAGGCCGAGACGCTCGTCCGTCCGTCCCAGCAGCTTGTGGCCGGGCATGCGTGCCTTGAGGATGCCGAGCTGGCGGTCGACGTAGGCCGCGAGCGTCTCGCCCTCGCCCAGCCGGTCGCGCGCGATGCTGAGGTTGGGCTGGCTTTGCGGGTCGGCCGGAACGAATACGTTCGTGGTACGGTCGTCGAAGCCGGCCGGCAGGCCGACGCTGCCTTCGTGCATGCCGACGCGCGCCGGCCCTCCTGCCGCTGGTAGCGGGTTGTTCATCAGGTGCTCCGGATTACGGATTGAGGAAAATCCTGGGGGCGACGATCGTGATGTCGTCCGCCGTCATCGTGATAGAACTGCCGCCCACGACGAGGGTGATCTTGTGCGGCGACGTGACGGTGATCTCGCCGTCGAGCGACGTGACGGTGACGTCGCCCTTGATCGTGCTGTCCTGGCGCCCTTCCGTCACGTTCAGGGTCATGTTGCGGCGGATGGTTTCCGTGTGCGCGCCGCCGACCGTGTGCGTGACATCCTTGCCGATGCCCAGCACGTGGTTGCCGCCGACCTGCAGCGTGCGGTCGTTGCCGACGGCCTCGGTCTCGTCATGCTCCACCACCGTGTCGAGATTGCGCTCGGCCTGGATCCACACCTGCTCCGCGCCCTTCTTGTCGTCGAAGCGGATCGCGTTCGCATTGGCATAGCCGCCGCCCGGCGTGGAGCGCGACAGGAAGCCGCTCTGCGTCTTGCTGGCCGGGAGTTCCCACGGCGGCATCGTGTTCGCGTTCGGGATCATGCCCGTGATGATCGGGCGGTCCGGATCGCCGCCCATGAACGACACGATGACCTCCGTGCCGATGCGCGGGATCGACGTCATGCCGAAGTTCGACCCGGCCCACGGCGTCGCCACGCGGATCCAGGCCGAACTGCGCTCGTCGTTGCTGCCTTCGCGGTCCCAGTGGAACTGCACGCGCACACGCCCGAATTCGTCCGTGTGGATCTCCTCGCCTTTCGGTCCGACGACGGTGGCCGTCTGGATGCCGTAGATCTTCGTTTCGGTGCAGTGAAAGCCGCGCCCGGGCCGCCACGTGATCTTGCGGCGCAGGCATGAAACGCGGTTGTGGTAATCCGCGGCACCGCTGTTCGTCTGGTAGTTATTCGTCGCGTGGTGCGTGCATTCGACGACGAGGAACTCGTTGGCGTGCATTCCACCGTCGGCGTCGAAATGCCCGGTGAGGCGGAACCAGCGGCCCGGCATCAGCTGGCGGTTGTTGCCGCCGCCCTCGAACAGCTTGCCGCGCGCTTCCGTTTCTTCCATGCGCAGCCTGGCCAGGGCGTCGCCGTCGGCCAGGTTCCTGAAGCCGAACGCGCCCGTGTATTCGTAGGACTCGATGACGGGAACGGCGCCCTGCTGGTTCAGCGTGGCCGCCGACGTGACGACCGGACGGCCGCTCTTGAAATCGTAGCTGCTCACGGCGACGCTGCCGTGCACGAGGTGGCGTACGGGCGACCAGTCGCCGATGCCGTCTTCCTCGGTTGCGCCGCCGTGGCGCTGGAACGGTACGTCCGGGTCGCCGTCGATCGGCTCCGCCAGGCTCGTATCGTCCGCCAGCACCAGCCTGTGGCCCTTCGCGTCATGCTCGAACCAGTAACACAGGCCCGCGGCCGCCCAGCGCCGCGCCAGATAATTGGCGTCGCTCTCGTCGAACTGGCAAGCGTCCGTCATCGGCCGGTCCGCTCCCTTGACGCGCCAGTCCCAGTCGGCCAGGCCGCCGTAATCGTTGAAGATGCTGCGGGTCTGGTCGTACAGCGTTGCCTCGTGGAACAGGTAATTATCCTTGCGCAGGCTGAGATAGTTCAGCCACGGGCCCAGCCGCGCTTCGTAATAGGCGAGGCCGCCGTCGACCCGGGCGAGGCCGAAGCGGAATACCCTGCCCGTGAAATAGCGCAGCGTGCCATCCGCGCGGACCAGCTCCACGCACAGCATGCGGCCCTGCAAATCCTTCAGGTGGATATGCGCATCGTCGGACAGCAATTCGACCCTGTATTCGAAGGGGCGCGACAGCCCTTCGGACGCTTCCAGCGTATTGACCAGCAACGTGGCATCCGGCCCATCCCCTTCCGGGAACGACAGGCGCAGGATGCGATTGTGTTGGCGCTCGACCGCGGCAAGCTCGCGGATGGACATGACGTCGCGCATTTCCCCTCTCCAACAAAAGCGAAGAACTCAGCGGCGCCAATTATACCGATTTGTGAAAAGTTTATTAAATCCGAAACAATATTTTTGTAACATTCCGCAACATCCCGCCAGCCCGGCACGGCGTCAAAGCAGATGCCGCCCGCCGCGGTCGATATGCTTGCCGTCGATCACGGTGCCCAGTTCCACCTCGATCGTCTTGCGCACGAGTTCCGCCAGCGTGCTGACGCCCATCTTCTCCATCGCCCGGGCCCGGTGCACCTTGATGGTCTTTTCCGTAATGCCGAGATCGGCCGCAATCTGCTTGTTCAGCCGGCCGGTCACGACACGTTCCAGGACCTGGTGTTCGCGCGGCGTCAGCGATGCGAGTCGGCCGCGCACGGTCTCGAGCTCGCGCAGCACTTCACGGTCGTATTGATCGCGGGCGAGCGCGGCGCGCACGGCCATCAGGAAGGTCTCGTCGTCGAACGGCTTGACGAGGAAGTCGACCGCACCCGCCTTGATCGCGTGCACGCCGGTGGCGACGTCGCCATAGGCCGTCATCAGCACGACCGCGCGCGCGTTGCCGAGTTCGAACAAGGTGCGCTGCAGCGACAGGCCGTCCAGGCCCGGCAGGCACAGGTCCGCGACGACACAGCCGGGCCCCGCCGGGTCGTGCGCGCGCAGGAAGTCTTCGGCCGACCCGAATGCCTGCACCGCCAGCCCTTCGGCCTCCAGCAGGCGCTGCAATGCGCGCAGCAGGCAGGACTCGTCGTCGACCAGGTACACCACAGGTTGCTCACTCATCATGTTTTACTCCCGCCAACGGCAGCGTCACGCGGAACACGGCGCCGCCCTCGGCACGGTTGGCCGCCTCGATGCGGCCGCCGTGAGCGGTCACGATCTCGCGCGCGACCGCCAGGCCGACGCCGAGACCTTGCGGCTTCGTCGTGAAAAAGGAATCGAAGATGCGTTCCGGCCGCGCGACCGCGATGCCGGCGCCATTGTCCGTGACGGTCAGGCATGCCCGCGGCCCCGGTCCCCCGGACGTGACGATGACGATGCGACGCGCGCCGGGCGGGTTCGCAGCCACGGCGTCGCAAGCGTTCAAGATCAGGTTCAACAATACCTGCTGCAACTGCACCGGGTCGCCGCGCAGCGGCACCGCGCGCGGATCGAGTGCCAGCACCAGCCGCACGCCGTGCTCGGCCAGGCAGGCGCGCGCCAGCGCCACCGCGTCGCGCGCCACGGCATTGAGGTCGACGGGCTGGCGCAGCGTTCCGCGCCGCAGGAACAGCGCGCGCATGCGCTGGATGATGCTGATCGCCCGCTGGCTCGCCTCGACGATGTCGTCCAGGATGTCGTCCAGCACCGCGCGCACGCCCGGCCGCGCCGCGAGGCGGCGCCGGCCCGCCCGGGCATTGGCGAGGATCGCGGCCAGGGGCTGGTTCAGCTCGTGCACGATTGCCGCGCTCAGCTCGCCAAGCAGGCAGATGCGCGCCAGATGGATCGCCTGCTCGCGCTGGACGCGGAGCGCACGTTCGCGCCTGGGTCGCGCCTCGTGCGGACGGCCGCGGTGCCGGACCCGGCCCGGCAGCGGTTGCCGCGGACCGCGTAACCTCACCCTGCGCATCCTTGCCCTCGTCGGGATCGAACCGAGCGCCATGCAAGCTCCTCTGCGGATCGCCGGGCGGTTGCCGCCGCCCTGCCGCAACACGTCGCGGTGGGTGCCGTTGTCAGGCCGCGCAAAGGCTGGCCCCGTCGGCGGCAGACCCCATCCGCCTTCACCTGCGAGCCATTCTAGGCGGGGCACGCGTCATGATCGGTGGGACATCGGCGGGATTTGAGGCTCCACAAACATCATGCAGAACGATCGCACTACGTCGACGACTCATTGTCCACCAGCTCGAGGTCGGATAATACCCAAGGACTGGATCGTCACTGGTTCGGAGCTCGACTCTAGTCGAACCAAATGTGAGGAGACGCGTCCAATCGTGATCATGGAAAGCACAATGGGAATCGGGCCGGCCGCCAGGCTGCTGGGGGCCACGGTCAAGACTCTGCAGCGCTGGGAGCGTAACGTCCAGTTCGCGCTCGGCGAGCGCACCTGGACCTGTGCCGGCTGCGGCTCGCATCACGACCGCAACGTGAACGCGGCGGTCAATCTGCAACGGCTCGCCACCGGCGCCCATGCGGCGCAAACGGCGCTACCCGAGGCGAGCCAGGCGGTGACGCCGGGCACTGCCGCCGGCGATGGGCCGGCGGGAGGCGGGAAAGTGACGCCTGTCAGGCACGAGCACGGTCAGCAGGACGGTTCGGGGCAGGAAGAGATCGGTGTGCACTTGTGCGCACCTTCTCGATAGCAGGTCATCATGCTGCACACCCCGCCACGCGCGGTCGGCATCGCCGTCACCTGCCCCGCCCTGCTGCTCGGCGACTGCGCGTCCCCCAACACGCCAGACGAGGCACGCAAGACCGCGGACGAGTCGCACACCACGCTCAACCGCTTCATCCAGGATCCGGAGATCACCTGACTGCGCCAGAACCTGTCGCGGGCCGAGGCCATCCTGATCAGCCCGCGCATCCTCCAAGCCGGCTTCATCGTCGGCGGTTTCGGCAGCAACGGCGTGTTGCTTGCACGACGGGCGGCCCCGGCTGGACCGGYCCCGCGTTTTACAAGCTCGGTACAGGCAGCATCGGCCTGCAGATCGGGGCCGAGGCCGCCGAGTTGGGCGCGCTGATCATGAC
>NZ_JBFUDR010000238.1:0-10283 GCF_056404615.1 Massilia sp. P2_C2
GAGCAGAACGCGCTGTCCGGCGCCGTCACGGTGATCGTGCAGGAAGTGATGCCGAACGGCCTGTTGCGCGTGTCCGGCGAAAAGCGCCTGCAGTTGAACCAGGGCGAGGAATTCCTGCGCCTGAAGGGTTATGTGCGCGCCGCCGACATCGACAACGACAACCAGGTGTCCTCGCTGCGCGTGGCCAACGCCCGCATCGCCTATTCCGGCCAGGGCACRCTGGCCGACGCCAACACCCCCGGCTGGCTGACCCGCTTCTTCACCGGCCCCCTGATGCYGTTCTGAACGACATGACCCGAACCTTACGTATCGTATCCATCGCCATGGCCGCCACGCTGGCGTTTGCCGCGCTGGCGGGCGCCCAGGCCGCAACGGCCGTGCCGAAGAGCGCCGCTGCCCCGGTCGGTCCGGACCCGGCCCTCCTGTCCCGCACCCAGCCGCTGCGCAACCTCGTCAGCGTGGAAGGCGTGCGCGAGAACCCGCTGGTGGGCTACGGTCTCGTCGTCGGCCTGAACGGCAGMGGCGACTCCACGCAGGTCAAGTATTCCAGCCAGTCCGTCGTCAACATGCTCAAGCAGTTCGGCGTCAAGCTGCCGGACGGCGAGGAAGCGAAGAACAAGAACGTGGCCGCCGTCATGGTGTCGGCCGTGTTCCCGCCCGGCTACCGGCGCGGCCAGGYGATCGACGTGACCGTGTCGTCGCTGGGCGATGCGAAAAGCCTGCGCGGCGGCACGCTGCTGCTGACCCAGCTGCGCGCGGCCGACAACGAAGTCTATGCGCTGGCCCAGGGCAACCTCGTCGTCGGCGGCCTGTCGGCGGCCGGCAAGAGCGGTTCGTCGGTGACGGTCAACACGCCGACCGGCGGCCGCATCCCGAACGGCGCGATGATCGAACGCGAGATCCCGACCGACTTCGCCACCCGCCCGGCCGTCCTGCTGCGCCTGCGTCACCCGAACTTTGACACGGCGACCAATGTCGTGAACGCGATCAACCGCCGCTTCGGCGACGTCGCCACGACGGCCGACGGCACCAGCGTCGAGGTCGTGGCCCCGGCCAATCCGACCGAGCGCGTCGCGTTCGTCGCCAAACTGGAGAACATGCCGGTGGAAGCCGGCGCCGAGGTGCCGAAGGTCGTGTTCAATTCGCGCACGGGCACCGTCGTGATTTCCGACGGCCTGCGCGTGAAATCGGCCGCCGTCACCCACGGCTCGCTCAAGGTCGTGATCTCGGAAAGCTCGGCCGTCAGCCAGCCGGGACCGTTCTCGAAGGGCCAGACCCAGGTCACGCCGCAATCGAAGGTGTCGGTCGACCAGGGCTCGGGCCAGATGTTCCACTGGCCGCCCGGCGCCCGCCTGCAGACCATCATCGACACGGTCAACAGCCTCGGCGCCTCGCCGGACGATATCATGGCGATCCTGCAGGCGCTCGACCAGGCCGGCGCGATCGAAGGCGAACTGGTGGTGATCTGATGCTGAATAACGTCAACTCTCTCGAACCGCAAGGCCCGGACAGTACCGCCGGCGACGACCGCGTGGCGCCGGCCGCGGACCCGGCCTACGTGGCCAAGGCAACCAAGGCCGCCGTCGAATTCGAAAGCTTCTTCATCTCGCACATGCTGCACCAGATGCGCGAGAGCACGCGTACCATCGCGCCGGACGACAGCCCGACCAAGGACAAGGTGAACCAGGACATGACGGACATGGTGGACGACATGTTAGCTCGTAACATGGCGCACCAGCGGGCTTTCGGTGTCGCCGATGCAATTTTGCGGCAGATATTGCCGGCACCGCTTAATAAAACAAGTTGAACGGTCGCCTGTAATGACTGATCACGCACAAGAGAGTCCCGCACGATGAGCATCCTGAACAACGCCCTGTCCGGGGCGATCGCATCGCAGGTGGCCCTGTCGGCCAGCAGCCAGAACGTCGCCAACCTGCAGACGAAGGGGTATACCCGCCAGTCGGCGCTGCTGGGCGCGGTTGCGCCCTCGGCCGGTTCGAACCAGGCCGGCAATGGCGTGCGCGTATCCGAGCTGATGCGGTTCTCCGACGGCTACAAGACCCAGCAGTTGTGGCGCAGCGCGTCCGAGCTGGGCGCGCGCTCGCAGACCCAGCCCTACCTGACGCAACTGGAACAGGTGATGGGCGACGACACCGCCAGCCTGTCGAGCGGCGTCGATGCCTTCTTCTCGGCGCTGAACTCGGTGGCCGGCGTCGATCCGACGTCGACCCCGCTGCGCCAGCAAGTGGTGACCTCGGCCGGCCTGCTGGCCCAGCGGTTCAACAGCCTGAACAACGTCTACAACGCCCAGCTGCAATCCGTGCGTCAGCAGCGCAGTGCCCTGGTCGATTCGGCCAACAGCACGATCGCGTCGATCGCATCGCTGAACGCCGAGATCGCGAACGCCAACGCCACCGGCAGCAATGCCTCGGCCCTGATCGATGCGCGCGACCAGGCGATCGACAGCCTGGCAAGCCAGATGGCGCTGGAAGTCAGCGACCAGCCGGACGGCACCCGCAACGTCTCGCTCAAGACCGGCCAATCGCTGGTGCTGGGCGGCGTGGCCGGCAAGCTGGCCGCAGGCGGCGGCGCTGCGCAGACCTTCAGCCTGACGTTCGCCGGCACCGCGTTCGACGTCGACGCGACCAGGGTCGGCGGCCAGCTGGGCGGCCTGTCGACCTATGAGCAGGACACGCTGCTGCCGCTGCAGCAGGGCGTGGCCGACCTGGCCCAGCAGATCGCCGACAAGGTCAATACCCAGCTCGCGGCCGGCTACGCCATGGACGGCACGACGCCCGGCAAGCCGCTGCTCGTCTACAACCCGGGCAGCACCTCGAACATGCTGCAGGTGGCGGACGGCTACCAGACGTCGGACCTGGCGTTTTCCGGCGACGGCACGCCCGGCGACACCGGCAACCTGCAAAAACTGGTCGCCATCAAGAGCCAGTCCGTCACGCTGACCCGCATCGGCACGGTGATGCTGAGCGACGCCGACACGCAGCTCGTCGGCCGCCTCGCCGTGGACAGCCAGCAGAACAAGAGCGCCCTCACCACCGCGCAGACGATGCGCGACCAGGCCCAGGCGGACTGGCAGTCGACGAGCGGCGTCAACCAGGACGAGGAAGCCGTGCACCTCGTCGAATACCAGAATATGTACCAGGCCAACATGAAGGTGATGTCCGTCGCGAACGCGCTGTTCGACGCCACCTTGCAGATGATGGGTTAAGGGAGAAAAAAATGCGTATCGCCACCAGTCAATACCAGGCGATGATGACCCAGTCGCTCCAGACGAACCAGGACCGCATCACCTATGTCACGCAGCAGATGGCCAACGGCAACCGCATCCAGTTGCCGTCGGACGATCCGGTCGACAGCGTGCGCCTGTCGCGCCTGAAGCGCGAGGAAGCCGCGATCGCGCAGTACCGCAGCAACATCGCCGCGGTCAACGACCGTCTCACGAAGAACGAAGGCTACCTGCAGAACATGGTCAACGACATGGCCTCGGGCCGCGACCTGCTCGTGTGGGCGTCGGACGGCTCCA
This sequence comes from Massilia sp. P2_C2, assembly GCF_056404615.1. Classification (NCBI taxonomy): domain Bacteria; kingdom Pseudomonadati; phylum Pseudomonadota; class Betaproteobacteria; order Burkholderiales; family Oxalobacteraceae; genus Massilia; species Massilia sp. P2_C2. Next base: position 3,542 of record NZ_JBFUDR010000238.1, read on the forward strand.
ACACGCCGGCCGACCTGAACGCCATGGTCACCTCGCTGACCTCGCTGCGCGACAGCCTGATGTACAACGCGAACACGATCGACCAGGAAGGCCGTTACGTGTTTTMCGGCACCAAGACGAATATCCCTGCGATCACGTACGACGCCAGCGCCCCGCTCGGCAACCGCTACAGCTATACCGGCAACCCGAACGACCAGCTGGTCGTCGTGGGCAATGGSATCACGCAGGTGGGTAACCAGAACGTCGATCGCCTGCAACTCCTGCTGAACCAGCTCGACCAGGCGATCAGCACGCTGTCGGCCCCGACCGTCAGCGCGAACGATCCCGCCGTGCGCACGGTCCTGAAAGCCAACCTGGACGGTTTCGACGACGCGATCAACCTCATATCCGGCAAGGTCGCCGTCATCGGCGGCCAGCAGAACATCCTCAAGACGATCGACGCCAACCACGAGAACGTCAGCCTGTCGAACCAGACGGCCATCCTCGACATCGGCCAGCTCGACGTCGGCGCCGCCTCGATCGAGCTGAACGGCTACTCGACGGCGCTCCAGGCCAGCTACAAGGCCTATAGCAAGATCGGCGGCCTGTCCCTGTTCTCGGTGCTCTGACGGCCATGGATACCACACTTCGACCAACGACCGCCGGCGGAACCGGCGGAACCCTCGGCGCCCGGGCGAATGCGTCGTCCCGGCTTGTTCCCACCCGCGCCACCGAGGTCGCCGACGACACGTCGGCGGCCAATGCCGCGGCCTCCCCGTCCCCGGCGGCGCCGCTGCGCAACAATGGCGGCGCCAGGATCGCCAGCGGCATGCAGGAGCAGGTGGCGCGCGCCCAACAGGCGCTCGACTATCTCGACCGCGTCGCGAGCCAGCTCGAGACCCTGAAGGGCGAACTGACCGCCAAGCTGGCCGGCACCCGCAACGGTTCGTCGCGTCTGCAGCTCGAGGCGCAGGTGCGCCAGCTGGCCCATACGCTGGCCGCGCGCCGCAAGCACGGCGGCGGCAGCGTCGACAGCAACCTGAATTATTCGACGAAGCCGGCCGTGCAGCGCTTCCGCATCCGCGGCCTCGACATCGCCAGCCTGAAACAGAGCGGGCCACAGAGCATGTCGTTCTCGGTCGGCAGCGCCGGCGGCCCGCAGATGTCCGTCAACATCGATCCGGACCAGTCGAGTGCGGACATCGCGCGCGCCCTCGACCGCGCCCTCGCCCCGATGGGCGTGCGTGCGAGCCTGGACGAGAACGGCGAACTCGTGTTCTCGACGCCGGAATCGAACTGGTCGTCCGTCAAGGACAGCATCGCCGTGAGCGGCCGCGGCCGCGTGACCACCGATGAAGTGCCGGCGAACCTGCTGCCCCAGCAGTGGAACGTGAATACCGAAGTCGGCAACGTCGACGCGCTGCGCCAGAGCCTGCGCGAAGTGGTGCAGGCGCTGGAACGCGTGCACAAGTCGCAGGCCGCGGCCAGCAATGCCCTGGCGGCCGCCACCGCCCAGGTGGCCCAGGTCGAGACGCCGCCGCCGGAAGTGGAAATCGCCGCCGACGGCTTCACCAGCGCGGCCGCCAGCACGGACTACGAGTCGCTCGTGGCGCTGACGTCGGCGCTGGTCGGCGTCAGCCGCGACCGCGTGCTGGCGCTGCTCGGCTTGCGCTAAGAGTGGTCCCGATACATGTAGGGTGGGCACCCCGTGCCCACGCGTAACGTTCGCGAACCGCATGCGTGCGCGTGGGCACAGGGGTGCCCACCCTACTCCGAAGCTCCGCACACGCGGGGCTTTTTCATTGATGCGTTCAACGCGTAATCGGCTTGACGCTGATGGTCGTCCCGCGCAGGTCGATGTCGTGGATCTCGATGCTGCCGAACGTCGGCCCCGGCTGGCTGCCCACGCGGATGTTGCGGAAGCTGATCTCGCCGATGGYGCTGGGCAGGCGCAGCGTGACCGAACCATCCCGGTTCAGCGTGGCGTGCGAATTGGCCGGGTCGTAGCTGACGTCGCGCGCCAATGTATCGGCCGACAGCCGATCCAGAAATCGCGGCTCGGGCCATTCGCGTCGCCGGCCGTGACGCCACCCACCAGGGACAGCGGCGTGCAACCGGCGCAAGTGCCGTCCCAGCGCTTGCCGCCGCCGGCGTCGTTCAGGCTGTCGACGATGCCGGCCGCGCCGGCGTCGATGCGCATCGAGCCCGACAAGGTGGCGATCTTCATGCCGAAGTCGCCCGCGATGCCATCGAAGCCGAGCCGCATGCCGACGACCTCGCGCTGGTTGTTCACGCCGGTGTTCTTGTAGACGAATTCGAAATACGGATTGGTGATCTGCACGAGCCGCTGCGCGGCGGTGCCGTCGGTGCGGCCGAATTGCAGCGCGCCGATGTCGAGGTCCGCGCCCGTCCCGTTGCGCGGCGCATACGTGTATTCGCCCAGGCGCAGGTTGGACAGGTTGGCGTTCAGGGTGACGTCGGCATCGAGGCTGATGCGGGTGAAATCGAACCCGTTGTAGCTCGAATTACTGACCAGGAACAGGCCCTGGCCGCTGACCTTCGACATTTCATTGTCGGACAGCGGGCGCATCTGGGCCGAAGCCGCGCAGGGCAACAGCGAGAGCGCCACGAGGGATGCGGTGAGCAATGTGCGCATTGTTTGAACCCGCAGATCGGCGGTCAAAAAAACGGCCCGGAGCGAACCCACGGGCCGTCCATCACCCAACAGCCCGTGGTGCTTAGAGCCTTTCCCGGTAGGCGGGGGGGAAGCTCATGGCGATGCATGGCAAGCATGGGCAAGGCGCGAGGAGGCCGCATGGCGAGCCAKGCAACGACGAGCAACGCGGGCCACGTTTGTCAGGCGCGCCAGGAGCGACTTCAGCCTACCGGGATAGGCTCTTAGTGCGCCCAGATGTAGACGGTGGTGCCTTGCAGCTTGATGTCGTTGGCGGCGAACGAACCGTACGAAGCGCTCGAGTTGCCCATCTTGATCGAGTCGACGGACATGCTCAGGTTCTTGCTGGTGTCGATCAGCGGGATCGCGATCTTGACCACGTCGCCGGCCGGCATGAAGGCGGCCAGGCCTGCACCGCCCGTCACGCCCAGCACGCTGGAGGCGCCCGATGCCGCGCTCGCATCGGCCTGGAACGTGGCGTTGTTGATGATATCGATCGTGGCAGCGATCGCACCGGTGATCGCGATGTTGTTGAAGCTCACCGAACCGCCTGCGGCATCGGTGTCCTTGTAGACGAAGGAACCGATGTTCACATGCAGGTCGGCGGCGATCGACACACCGTCACGGCCGGAGACCTTGGACAGCTCGGTATCGGCGATCGGGGTCAGGGCCGATGCGTACGAAGCGATCGAGGACAGGGCAGCAACGACGGTCAGTTGTTTCAGCAGTTTCATGGAATCTCCAGTGTTATTGTGATCGACGGGAATCTCTTCCGGCTCCCCGCGCGTCCGCTTCCTCCGCGGCTTGTGACCGATCGGGACGGCAGCGTTGGGTCCGCTTTTGCTTAATTTGAAATCAATTAAGTGGAAACAATGTTATTACTTCCGTTTCAATAACCACATCGTTTTGTCCTTGCCCGGGAAGCCAAATCGATGGCTTCCTGAGCCAGCGTTTTTGGACGTTCAATGTGCCCGGATATAGACCGTCGTGCCCTGCAGCTTGATGTCGTTGGCGGCCACAGAACCGAACGACGCGTTCGAGTGCCCATCTTGATCGAGTCCACCGAGGATGGCCTCCGGAACCAGGGATCCCGGATGACTGCAGGACGTTATGAAAATCACCGGCCGGGCAGCAAGAATTAACAGGGTGGATTTCTAGGCCCCAGACGGTGCTAGCATATATGCATACATATCCTTGCCACATGGAACAAATATATGCCGACGACATCGCCGGACGTGAATTCGTCATCGTTGGATACGCCAAACGCCTTTGCGCGTGGCCGCGGCAGCCAGCGCGTCGCGCTGGCAGTCGTGCTGGCCCTCCATGTGGCGCTGCTGGCCCTCGCGCTGCTGTCGCGCTGGCACACGCCCACGCCGCCGCAGCGCGAGCGCAGCACCGACCTGGCCGTCTTCCTGCCGCCGCAGAAGAAGATCGTCGAGCCTCCCCCGGAAGCACCGAAGCCGGCCGAGCTCCCCGCCCCCCCGCCGGCCATCACGCCTGTCGTGCCAGAACTGCCGAAGCTGGAGTTCAAGCCCGACGCCATCGTGGCCCCGCCCGCTGCACCAGCACCGCCGGCGCCGGCCGTGGTGACCGCGCCTGCCGAGGGCGCGAATAACACGAAGGCTGGCCCGGTCCCCGTGCCGGCGGCGACGCCCGTGCTGGCGGTCCCGGCGACCGGGACCGCGTCCACCAGGCTGTTCGCGGAGTGCGCCGACACGCCGGATCGGCGCATGGTGGCCGACGTGTACCAGCTGCGCCGCGACACGCAGACGGTGAAGGCGATGGACAAGCGCAAACCGATCAAGCGGGTCTGCATGGCCCAGCTGGACGTCGAGCCGAGCAACTTCACCGAGGGCTTTCCCGGCATGCACATGACCGAATGGTTCGGCCTGGACATCCGCTTCACCATCACCATCGCCAAGACCGGCAACTKGGACATCATGATCCTGTCCGACGACGGCAGCAGGGTCAGCATCGATGGCGAGGAAATCATCAACAACGATGGCTTGCATAATCCGCACGCGGTGATGGAGACGGTAACGCTGACCCAAGGCGTGCACAATGTCCGTGTCCGCTACTTCCAGGGACTCGCTCCGGGGTTCGCGCTGATGCTGGCGTGGAAGAAGGAAGGCGCGAAAGACTATGTACTGATCCCGCAGAGCGTCATCGGACGACCGCCGGCCGAGCTGTTGCCGCCATTGCCGGCGCCGGAGAACTGACGGCGTGCGCGAAAAAATGCCACTTGCCGGCGGGATGCCAACTGGTGTGGCTACTGCCAGCTGAACGGCCGGGTTCGATCCATTCCGGATGGTCACGCTTAATGGCTTAGCGGTCCCGCGCATGGGTTGGCAACACACCCGGTGACTGGCGAGTTAACTAACACTCACGACGCGGCTGTTTGATTACTGCCCAGGCCCCTCTTTCAAAATTTGGCGAAGCTGTCGTGTTCTTTCTTTGGTCAGCTCAGCCTTGCGGGCACTCCACAACATGGGATACATACTTCCCCAACATTGTTGGATGTTCGCTTCGGAGCAAGAGAAACGTGCTTTCAACTCTGCGTCGCGGAATGCTAGCCACGCCCTCTGGGCGGAGCGGAGGCTTTTCACAAACAGAGGGTCGTCCGCCATTCGAGTTACGACTGATCGGTAGGTATCGTCCTGCCGGCGGAGCCAAATCAATGGAATTCAGAGCCAGCCCGGAGCGCCATCCCAATGCACGGGCCGTACAAAAACGCTGCGAACAGCAGGTTTTCGTGGGCGCGACTGAGGGTGAAAGATCCTGTATCTCAGCATTCGACGTTCTTGCTCGGACAGTTCCAAACGTTTCGTCGCCTCAACTTCTGCTGGGCACCTCGAATAACCAATGATTCCGCCTGAACCAGCGCGGCTCGAGTCCGAAACGAGCGTGGCCGAGCGTCGGCGGGGCCAGTTCGGGGCCGCGTCGCAGGCCCAACGGTTCATTTCGCGTGGTCCGGGCGGACCTCGGGCGTCAAAACGCCTCGATGCGCGCCTCCTTCAGGTAGACCAGACGCTGCAAGTTATAGGCAGCGACCTTCCAGTTGAGCTGCAACTTGGCGCGCGGCAGGCCAATCGTGCGCAGCGCTTTGCCGCCCAGTTGCGCCAGCCCGGCGAACACGTGTTCGACGCGGGCGCGCGTCTGGGCAATGCGCCGGTTGCGACGCTGCTGGGTTTCGGAAATCGGCCTGTCCTTCGTACCCTTGCGCTGAATGTGCATGCGCCAGCCTTGCTTGCTCAGCCGTTCTTCGCGCGCGCTGTCGACGTAACCCTTGTCTGCCAGGATGTCGCGGTTGGTGTTGTTCGGATCGAGCACATCGTCGAAGTGCAAGGTGTCGTGTTCGCTCGCGGTGCTCACCTTAATCTTGCGAACGAGCTTGTAGCGCTTGTCCGCATTGGCCGAGACCTTGTAGCCGAAGTAGGACTTGCCGTGCTTCTTGGTCCAGCGCGCATCCGTGTCTTTCTGGCGCCGCTTGGCAGGCTTCCACGTGATCGGCACGGCGCCTTGAGCAACGATCTCTTTTTCTTCCTTGTTCAGCGACTGCTTGGGCGCCTGCACGATGCTCGCGTCGATTATCTGCCCACCGCGCGCAATATACCCATGCCTGGCCAGCTGGCGGTTGACGGCATCGAAGACGCTCTCGCTGGCACCAGCCTTGATCAGGCGCTCCCTGAACGTCCAGATCGTGGTGCGATCGGGAATCTGACGCGAATCGCGCAAGCCGGCGAAGCGCTGGAAACTCAGGCGGTCGAGCAACTGGAACTCCATCTGCTCGTCGGAGAGGTTGAACAACTGCTGGATCAGCAGAATGCGCACCATCACTTCCGTCGGAAATGGCGGGCGGCCACCGCGCGCGCGGCTTGGCCGCGGTGCCGCTTCATCGACCGCTGCGGCCAGCGACGCGAAATCAACATGCCGCTCCATGACTTCGAGCGCGTCGCCGAGCTTGGACAACTTGGCTTCGCGCTCTTGGGCGGCAAACAGGCTGGGTTTCATCATGGCTGAATCATCAAAATTGGTGCGCCGACATCATGCCATGCTTGCTGAGGTTTTTCGAGGTGCCCTGCTGTATTG